>JAKACR010000342.1 GCA_021821225.1 Bacillota bacterium
CGTGACGATGGTGATAAAAAAGATCGTGGGCGAAATGAGCGGCAACGTGATCCGCCAGAACCGCCGCCACGCGCCGGCGCCATCAACGGCTGCCGCCTCCAGCACGCCGCCGGGCAGACTGGCGAGCGCCGACATGACGATCACGACGTCAAACCCGACGCCGTGCCAGAGCGAGTAGATGACGACGGAAGGCATCGCCATCGACGGCGACTGCAGCCACTGCGACATCGGCAGCCCGAGCGCGTGCAGCAACCCATTGGCCAGCCCGAAGGTCGGGTCGAAGATCCACAGCCAGCCGATCGCGGTACCGACGGCCGGCGTTGCGTAAGGCAGCAGGATCAGGGTGCGGATGAAACTGTAGAAGCGCGAAGCGCGGTTGATCATCAGCGCGATAACCACCGACAGGATGAGAATGGCCGGGATCATCATCAATGCATAGTATGCCGTGTTCCACAGAGACTGCTGGAATATGTTGAAGGACAGCGCGTCGGTAAAATTGGACCAGCCTGCCCAGGTCGTGTTGACCCCAAGCAGGTGGTAGTGCCAGAACGCGAGCGCGAACGCCATGACAGACGGGATATAGACAAACACGGCGAGAAACACAAGTGCGGGCGCGAGCATGGCCGCGGCGGCAAACAGGTTCCTGCGCCCCTTGAAACGGACGAGAGCCGCCGCGCGGGCGGAGCGGTCGCGCATCAACTCACTCGAATAAGCCACCTGCTCACATCCTCTGCTGGCCCGACATGTACGTATTGCCGTCCTTGGTCATGTTGGCGAGCGCGGTCTGGATGGACTCCTGGCCGAGCAGACCCTTCATGAAATCGGACATCATGGCCGTCTTTGCCGAGTCGTAGTTCGGGTTGACTGGCTTGATCATCCAGTAGGACGGATTGGAATATGAGGCGTCCCACGCCGGATTTTTCGCGTAGAACGGCTTCATCATGCGCATGCCGGCGGGACCGAGCGGAAGGTAGTTTGTGTGCTCGTTCCAGTAGGTGTTGTTCTGCGGTCCCGACATCCACTTCATGAACGTCCAGGCGGCCTGCCGCTGCGCCGCCGTGCCTTGATTGAACATCACGAGCGACGCGCCGTTGATGTAATTGTAGTTTCTTCCTGTCGGACCGAACGGGGCGGGCGCGGCGAACATCGGGAACTTGCCGCCGACTGAAGCGAGGTCATACGTGTAGCCGGCCGAGGCGTCAATCAGGAGTCCGACATGACCGGTGCCAAAATCCAGTTGATAGTTGTAACCGGATGTCGGAATCAGCACGTGGTTGGCGACCATGTTGCGCAGCATCGCGAACGCCTTTTTGGCGCCGGTATTGTTGAGATTAAACTGCGTCTTGGCGGCGTTCGTCCACACCGAGCCGCCGAAATCCATGGTCATGACGAAAAACTGGCGGACGGACGGGGTCCATTCGATTCCGTGATACGTTTTGCCGAGCGCGTTGATCTTGAAGGCGTCCTCCACCACCTGCTGCCACGTCTTCGGCGGCGCGGTGATGCGCGCCTTCTTGAACAGATCTTCGTTGTAGTAGAGCACGATGCTGGACTTTTTCTCCAACGGCATCATGTATTGCTTCCCGCCCGGCGCCTGCATGTCCTGCCACACCGCGGGGTAGTAGTCGTCGCGGATCTGCGCGGCGGTCAAGCCGTTTTTGCCTGCCAGATACGGCTTCAGATTCACGACGGCGCCGGCGCTGACGAACTTCTGCGCTTCCGCCGTGGTGATCATGGCGACATTTGGCGCCTTGTGGGCGAGAAACGCCGCAACGCCCTTGTTCGTCGCGTGCACCACAAGGGGTTGCACCGCAATCGTCGGGTGCGTCGCGTTGAAATGCTTGACCTCGGCCTCCACGGCCAAGTGCAGTTGGCCGGAACTGTGGCCGTACCAAAATACGATGTGAGTGACATTGGCAGGCGCGTGTTTCACCGCCGCGGACGCGGACCCGGCAAACGAGACCGCAGCGCCGGCTACGAGCAGCACGCTTGACGCGGCCAGCCATTTTTTGTTGCGAACCAGACGATTCCCCATCGCAAAAGCCCCCCATGCTTTCTTTTGCCTACAAGACGCAGTTCAAAAAGGGAGACGGACTGCGCGGGTCTTGCCCGCCTCTTTTTGAACAGGTTCTACAAGGCTCACTATAGGGGGCTCATGTAATGGGTGCGTGTGAATTTTCTGCAGACAATTTTAATGTTGCGTAAAGTGGACCATCTCGTCCAGCATACGCACCTGCCGTTCCAGCGCGTCGATCTCGCTGCGCCATACAAACTTCGGTCCGGTCCCGCCGTACTCCAGGGACACCACCAGCGGGTCCGTCTGTTCCAGCGCAAACTGGAGCAGTTCGTAATCCTCCGTCCCCATCTCCAGATGGCGATCGCGCAGGCCCATGTCCTCCGTCATCTCCGGACCGCAGACATGGATTTCCCGCACGCGCTCCAGAGGCAGCCGACGCAGGTACGAATGCGGGTCTTCCCCGCGGTGCCAGCAGGCCACACGCAGGTGCGCGAGGTCCAGCAACAGGCCGACATCCGCCCTTTTGCACACCTCTCCGATCACATCCGGGTCCGTCGCAGGGCGCAGCGAGCCGCGCACGCCGTCGTAAAACGGCACGTTCTCGACCAGCAGCGGCGCCTCCATGCGGCTTGCCCACATCCTGGTCCCGGCCACCAGGCGTTCGACGACCTCGTCATCGGACGGTTCCCCATCCTCCCAGTCTGCTCTTGTCGCCTCGAGGTGCAGCGCCGTGTGCGGCGAGGCGCAGTCTTTCATCGCCCGGTTCAATCCGTCCCAGTCCACATCGGCAAACGAGGGTCTGCCCGCGCCGGGCAGGACGTGCAGCAGCACAGGACGCACCGGCCGCGCGACAAGGAGTTCCTCTTGAAACACCTCCCAGCGCGACAGCTTGATCCAGTCCACATGGACACGCCCGTCCCCGAGCAGCGACATCAGTTGCGGAGAATAATTGCATCCGAGTTGCGGCACACCGTTACCTCCCCACGTCCCTCGATACCGTGCAGGCGCGTTTCCGCCTGAACGGTCCGAACCTCTCAGACAGTATACCTGAATGTGGCTATCCCGTTAGTTCAGCTTCTGTAATTGTCCTGGTAGATATGGATGCTTGTAGCAATCGGTTGAACCA
>JAKACR010000343.1 GCA_021821225.1 Bacillota bacterium
ACGTCGAGCAGCCCGTGCCCGCACACGACCTCGCGGGGCTGCGCGAGGTGTCGCGGCACAGCGCACTGCCGATCGCGGCCGACGAAAGCGTGTTTGACATGCGCGACCTGCTGCGCGTGCTCGACCTGCGCGCGGCGGAGATCGTCAACATCAAGTTGATGAAAGCGGGCGGATTGCGCCAGGCGGCGCAGATGGTCGCCACGGCCCGCGCGGCGGGCGTCATGGTGATGGTCGGCAGCATGATGGAAGGCGTCGCATCCGTGACCGCAGCGGCCAGTCTGGCTGCGGCGACGCAGTGCGCGCACATCGACCTTGACGCGGCGTATTTTCTCAAAGACAGTCGGGCCAAGGGAGGCGTGACGTACGACGGTCCGCCATCACCTTCACGCCGGGAGCCGGGCTGGCGGTCGAATTTACTGCGCAGCCCGCCTAATGGCCGGAGAAGACCATCCAGATCCGATTCTCTGAAGAATAACACAAAACCGGTCGATCCGTGCGCGCAGTGCATAGAAAACGGCCATGTTAATCACCCTATGGGAGAACTGCGAAAAAGACTCAGGGAACATGGGATAAAGCCCGTACAGCAGGCGCCTTCATCTTACCTATCGTGTTTGGGACTTCGGTCAAACACGATAGATTCGCCGTGCGCCTGCCGAGATTTGGTTTGCCCCATGTCCCCAGGCCATTACAATCTTCGTATTCGCCATTTCATAACGAAAGGGATGTTGGGCATGGCCAAGTCGGACGATCGCGACGACAATGTACAGCGGTTGCAGGAGAACATCGCGAATACCCAGGAAAATATGCGAGAGGCTGACGACTTCCTGCGGGCGCACGGCCATGAGATGCGCGACGAGGACAGGCGCGCCGTCGAGGCCAGGAATGAGCGGCGGGAACGCGCCGTCGACGGATTCCGCGAGGAAATCCACGACGAAACAGACCGTCGGAGAAACTCCTGAATCCACGCTCCGGCGCCCCTGCGCCGGAGTTTTCTAAAGTATCCGGCGCCAATGTCGCAATATACTCCGTTTGCTGGACATGCCAATTCACATTCTTCCGTTGACCGGACGTAATGACTCCCTTATTCGGACACGCCGTCTTTCCGTACGCCGTCTTTCCGTACGCCGTCTTTCCGTACGCCGTCTTTCCGCGCATTTGTGATCATTGTCACAAAGTCCCTCCTGAAGTCAGATAAGATCATTCTGACACAGATGGGAGGGAATCCAATGCCAGTGCGTCCGCCGCATCACTTCCTGTCGATGGGCCTGTTCCTGGGTGCCCTGGCGCTATTCGCCGCCGCGCTCAGCGGCTGTGGCATCCATTTCGCAGCTCCCGCCGGAAACGGCCTGGGTGTAAAGGCACAGAAAGGTTCGCCGTCACAAACAGGCGGAGCAGGCGGTTTTTCAGGCAATGCGACTGGCGCAGTCCCTACAGCGGCAGCCATGCGAACGGTCAACCAGAAGCCCCGTCCGCCGCGGTTCATCAGACGCGGCAACCAAGTCACCATCCAGATGTACACAGAAGAAACGACTGTACATGTGGCTCCGGGCACGCCATTTCACGCCTGGACGTTCGACGGTACCGTTCCTGGACCCGCACTCCTGCTCAGGCAGGGCGACCGTGTATCGTTGACACTGCACAACCTTGATCCGCTCATGGCGCACAGCATCGATCTTCACGCCGCCCTGCTTGCACCGAACCTGAATTTTGTCGACGTGCCGCCAGGCCAATCAAGAACCATCCACTTCGTCGCCTCCGTGCCGGGGGTATTTCTGTATCACTGCGAAAGCGCGCCGATGCTACAGCATATTGCCATGGGCATGTACGGCGCGGTGGTGGTGACGCCAAGAGCAATGTCCGCACCACAGGCGGTGGTCGTCCAAAGCGAATTCTACCTGCCGCCGACATATGGCAATATGCTCAATGGGCAGCCGAGCTACGTGGTCTTCAACGGGCAGGTGGGCCGCATGGTATTCCATCCGCTTCGGGCGATGGTCGGCAGGCCGCTCACGGTCGCCTTCGTGAATGCCGGCCCGAACGAATCTTCCGCCTTCCACGTCGTGGGCAGCACGCTGCGCACGGTCGATCTGAGCGGCAATCCCGCAGCCGTGCTGCACGATGTGCAGACGGTCGACGTTCCCCCGGGCGATGGGATTCTCGCGACACTTACATTCGCACAGCCTGGCGTTTACCCTTTTGTTTCGCACGATATGCGGCAGTTTGCACGTGGCGCGATAGGCCATATCGTGGTGGCCGACCTTCAGACAAGCGCGCGCAAGTCGCCGGAAAACACTGGCGCAAGATAGGAGTGTATACAAATGGCGCGTTCACATGAGATTCAAAGGGCGGCCGACGCAAGAAGACGGCCGCGCCCAAGCGTATGGGCGGCCGCCTTGCTCATGCCGTTTGCCCTTGCCGGGTGTTCACCAGGCGGTCAGACATCCGGCGGCTCGTCATCCGGCCCGTCTTCACATGACCTCGCCCGCTTCCTGAGCAGCCGGCCCGCGACAAAAACTGCCACGATCAAGCTGACGGCGGCAGACGGCAACGCCAACAGCGGATACAACTTCGACGGCTACGCGAACGGCAGCCTGGTCTTCACGGTGCCCGTCGGATGGAATGTAAAAGTGGAATTGACGAATTCGGGGATGATGCCACACAGTGCCATGATCATCACACGGCAGGCGCAAAAGGCGAACAACGTGGCGCTGCCTGCCTTCCCCGGCGCGGAGACGCCCGACCCAGGCCAGGGCGCGGGCATGGGTTCGACGCAGGATTTCACATTTCTCGCGTCAAAACCCGGAGTCTTTTCTATCGCGTGCGGCGTGTCGGGGCATGACGCGGACGGCATGTGGGACACCCTCATCGTCACACAGGCGGTGAAGGCGCCCACCGTCGGCATGCAATCCAAAACCCCCGGAGGAGGATCATGAAACACGCCGTCCGGATCCACCCCGCCTGCTGTGCGGGGTGGATCCCCTGTCTCCGGTGACAGGGGATCATCCGAATCTCGTCAGGCCCATGCGGATCGATCCCACGTCTCCGGGATCACGCGAACTCCACGCAGACGCTGACGACCCTGAACGGCGCGACGGAAAAAGAGAGAGCTCCATTGTCGTCGCGCTGGATATCC
>JAKACR010000344.1 GCA_021821225.1 Bacillota bacterium
GAATACTATGCGGGCAGGTCGCGCGGGAATCCGGCCGCGCTTCCGGTTGGCCCGGCGTCGCGCTTCAACGTCTACTCCATCCGCAAAACGTACATTGGGTTTGCCGTCGCCTGGGCCGTTATCCACGGATTTATCGAGGTGGATGACCGGCTTGCGGATTACGTGGACAGCGTTCCCGCACACCTGCTGGCCGGGACCGCCATTCGTCACGTGCTGACGCACACCCATGGATTGGACGGAGCTCCGGGACGCGTGTTCCGGCGCTTTGCTCCGGGGGAATCCTGGCACTATACGAACACCGGCGTCAGCCTGCTGTGCGAAGCGGTGCTCGCGGCGACGGGAGAGACGGTCGGCGCGCTGGTGCGGCGCCTGATCCTGGAACCGCTGTTGTTTGGCGAGAGCGGTTGGGAAGGGTCGGCGAGCCGGATGCTGGTGTCGGATTCCGGTATTCGCAAACGGGAATTGCCGTTTGTGCTGGATGACGACGCGGGTGCGGGGCGTAATCTCTATGTCAGCGCCCGGGAGCTTGCCCGCTGGGGGGGGCTGCATCTCGCCGGCGGACGCGCCGGGCGGCGGGATGGTGTGGAGCAGGCCGCCTTCGCTCTGGCAACCGCAGACCAGACTCCGGACACACTCCCGAAACGCCTGCCGCGCCACGGTTTTTTCTGGTGGCTGCAAACTGGCGGAGGTGAGCGCAGTGAGATCGGTGCGCGCGTGCCAAAAGGGGCGTTTCAGATCGTCGGGATGTCGGGCTGCGTCTGCCTTGTCGTTCCCGCGTTGGATCTGGTCGCCGTCCGTATGTACAATGGGGTCGAAGCGAACCGTCTGACTTTTGTGCGCGATGTGAAGAATTTTGGCAATACCATCGTGGAATGGGCCATCCATACAAAATGATCAGTCAATCGCATTCCGGGAGACAGGAGTCTGCCGCTCATTCTCTAACGGTATTGAAGAGGCGCCGATTAAAAGAGTCTGTTCAAAAAGTGGGCAGGGTTGACCCACGCCGTGCAATGGGACATGGGATAAACCGAGTGTGCAGTGGACATTATCCCATGTCCCTAAGCGTACGTTTTGGGTGCGTGAGAGAGCATTTCTGGCGAGGACGCGGCAATGCGCCGGGGAGTTCTGCCCACTTTTTTGAACAACCTCTAAAAGACGGCGCACTGATTCCGGAAGGATGAGATGGCGCTTGAAGGCTCTCTGGATGTTCTTGGTGCTCGGTCTGTCCCTGTTTGCGGCGGGATGCGGACTCACCGCCGCGGCGCAGGATCCCGAAGTGCCGCAGTCGGTTGTGATGGGGGACAAGACTCTCTTGTGGGGTCCCGAAATCAAGGCGGAGGCGCTTCACATGATTGACCGGAGCGCGCAATTCTGCCATCTGACGATGTATGAACTCAGCGATCGCGATGTGCTGGATGCTCTGGCGGCCGCCGGACTGCGGGGCGTCGATGTGGAAGTGGTGCTGGACGCGACGGAATCGCACTCGCTCGCTACCGCGGTGCCGTTTTTGCAGAGCCGCCATATCAAGGTGCGGCTGCTTCGGATCCCCGGCGGCATTTCGCATATCAAATCGCTCGTGACGGAGGATGGGACGGGAATGCACGCCCTGCTCGGGGGGATGAATTTTGGCAGCTATAGTTGGCAAAACCACGACGCGTCCGTCTATTTCGCTCATGCAGGCGTCGGTTTTGAGGGATTGTTTGAACAGGATTACGCCAGGGCGGGAGGGGATCCTGCGTCTCCGGTGGAGTTTGCGCCGCCGCTGCTTTACGACGGCCAGATTGAATCCGCCCTGCTCCAGGCGGTCGGCGACGCCAGGCAGTCAGTGGTGATCGAGGCGTTTGCCTTTACGAGCCATGCGTTGATGGACGCTCTGGCCGCCGCGTGTGCGCGAGGCGTTCACGTGAGCGTTCTGCTCGATCCACACGAGCCGTACAACCGCCGGACGGCCAGCGAACTGTCTGCGGCCGGAGTGCAGGTGGACTATTATTCTCCGTATCAGGGTGAATACCTGCATGCGAAGATCGCCTCGATCGATCATGGCAAAGAGGTGTTTGTCGGCAGCGCCAATTTCTCGTACCACGGTTTTTCCGTCAATCACGAAGGCGATGTGGAACTGGGGGACGCATGGCCGTTTGCGCAGTCGATCGAGCAGGATGCGACCGTCCAGATGGCGCGGGGAAGCGCTGGCGCGCCACCCTCGGCAGGATGAAAACTCGCCGCATCGCCTGCCGAAGATGGGGGGATCCCATGTCCCCAGGGATACTGGCGGCTGGCAGATGATATTTTCAAGATAGATAGCGTAAAGGAGCCGGGAGTTTCAGTGGCGCTACCATGGCACAAACGACTCAGTGGCTGGTTCAGGGCGATCAATCGCTGCGACGGCCGGATTGTTGCGTGGTTGTGCACACTGCACCGGCGTCGCGCGCAGTTTGATCGGTTGGCTGCATTTTTCGCCCGTCGCGGCCCCCTGCTCTTCTTCGGCGAGATGGCGCTCATCCTTGTTGTCCGATGCGTATCGTCGCCAGGGCAGGGTGTGCAGGATGCCCTGCGTGGAGTTACGGTGGCTGTAACCGCGGCGGTCTGCGCAAAGATGGTCATCGATCCGATTGCGCGCAGAGTACACCGGCGGAGGCCGTTTGTCGTGACATCGTCCGCGCCGCTCATCAAGAAAGATCCGGGAGATCCCTCCTTTCCATCCAATCATGCCGGGGGCGCCTTTGCGCTGGCGACGGTGATCGCGCTGTACTTTCCTCACTGGGCGGCGGTATCGTGGGCGCTGGCCATCGTTTTGTCGTGTGCCAGAGTCTATGCGGGCGTGCACTATCCGAGCGACATCGCGGCTGGAGCGGCGATCGGCGCCCTGTGCGGTATCGTCTTCTCTCTTGTCCTTGGATTTTAAGAGATAGTTCAAAAAGGGGACAGAACTCTCCGGCGCTGGCGGAGTCATCGCCAGAAATACTCCCTCACGTACCCAGAAACGTACGCTTAGGGACATGGGATAATGTCCACTTACGGTGGGGCATGTTGTCAAGACACGTTTTTCGAAAAAATAAGGTGTGTTTGACGGTGTGCAAGAAAGCCCCATAATTACCATAGTCCCGTTCCGTTCCATCCTAACCCA
>JAKACR010000002.1 GCA_021821225.1 Bacillota bacterium
GTTGGCGCACCGGCTTCTAGTCAGGGAGGGAACAGTGTGGACAGATTTGACGTGTTTCAGGACATTGCGCAGCGAACTGGCGGTGACATTTACCTCGGTGTCGTGGGGCCGGTGCGGACGGGAAAGTCCACCTTTATCAAAAAGTTTATGGAATTGATCGTGCTTCCGGAAATCCACGACGAGTCGGAACGGGCGCGCACCGTGGACGAATTGCCGCAAAGCGCCGCCGGACGAACCATCATGACGACCGAACCGAAATTCGTTCCCAACCAGGCCGCACGCATCACCGTCGCGGAAGGACTGACGATCGACTGCCGCCTGGTCGACTGTGTCGGCTACACGGTCCAGGGAGCGCGCGGATATGAGGACGACAACGGTCCGCGCATGGTGAGCACGCCTTGGTACGACGACCCCATCGCTTTTCAGGAGGCGGCGGAGATCGGCACGCGCAAGGTGATCGCCGATCATTCCACGATCGGTCTGGTCATCACGACCGACGGCAGCGTGGCGGAAATCCCGCGGGAAAACTACATCCACGCGGAGGAACGCGTGGTGTCAGAATTGAAGGAGCTCGGGAAGCCGTTTGTGATGCTCGTGAATTCCGTCCATCCATACAGTCCTGAAACGCAGGCGCTGCGCGCCGCTCTCATGGACAAATACGACATTCCCGTCGTCGCTCTCTCGTGCGCCACAATGGGACAGGAAGACGTCATGGTGGTCCTCAAGGAGGCCCTGTACGAGTTCCCCGTGCAGGAGGTCAATGTGAATCTCCCCAGTTGGGTGATGGTCCTCGACCAGGATCACTGGCTGCGCAGCAGCTACGAGGGCGCCGTCCGCGAGACCATCCAGGATATCCGGCGCCTGCGCGACGTCGACCGTGTCGTCGACCATTTCTCCCAGTTTGAATTCATCTCCAGAGCGGCGCTGGCTGGGGTCGACATGGGAAACGGGATCGCCGACATCGAGTTGGCTGCGCCCGACGAACTGTACGACCGCGTGCTGACCGAAGTCGTGGGCGTGGAGATTCGCGGCAAGGACCACCTGCTCCAGTTGATGAAGGATCTCACGTACGCGAAGCGCGAGTACGACAAAGTGGCGGATGCGTTGCGCATGGTCAAGCTGACGGGGTACGGTATCGCGCCGCCAGTACTCGATGAGATGGCGCTCGACGAACCCGAACTCATCCGGCAGGGGTCGCGTTTTGGCGTCAGGCTCAAGGCTGTCGCCCCGTCGGTGCACATGATCCGCGTGGACGTCGAGTCCGAATTTGCTCCGATCGTCGGCACCGAGCGGCAGAGCGAGGAACTGGTGAAATACCTCATGCAGGACTTCGAAGAGGATCCGCAGAAGATCTGGAATTCGGACATCTTCGGCAAGTCCCTCGCCGCCATTGTCCGGGAGGGCATCTCCGGCAAGCTCGCCATGATGCCTGAAAACGCGCAATACAAGCTGCGCGAAACGCTTCAGCGCATCATCAATGAAGGCAGCGGCGGGCTCATCGCCATCATTCTCTAGGGGAACTGTGACATTCGATCGGTCCGTTGCAGATCTGTCCATCTATAGCGTTTGACTGAGGCCTCAAACGCTATAGATGTCCGTTTTGGATTTTGCTCCGGACTTTTTCACAGTTCCCCTGGGAACTGCGCCCTCTGGGCCAACTTGCGCTGCAGACCCGTTACTGCTATACTTCAGACCATTGGATGACGGGATGTAGCGCAGCCTGGTAGCGCGCTACCTTGGGGAGGTAGAGGTCCCGGGTTCGAATCCCGGCATTCCGACCACACAGTCAGCCCGTGACTCTGGGCTGACTTTTTGTATCCATTCAGGTGCGGGAGTGATGGTCGTGGAAGACGACTATGTCGTCATAAAAGCCAAGGCTGGCGGCGTCCAGGTGATCGGGCTCACAAGAGGGGCGGAGACCCGGTTCAACCACCTTGAGAAGCTCGACAAGGGCGATGTCATGGTGTGCCAGTTCACCGAGTATACATCGGCCATCAAGGTTCGCGGGTCGGCCCTCGTCTACACGCGCCACGGGATTATTGACACGCAGGACTGAATCCGGAGTCCGCGATGCGGGTCCAGTGAACTGTTCGCCGCGGCGTGCGGCGGTTTATGGTGACTGTGGTATAATGAGACGCACGGTTGGTGCGGTGTGATGAACATGGCGTGGCGGGAGATGGATATAGTGACTTCCGGTGTGGACAACCTCAGCCTTGACCGTCGGCTCCGCCTTGAGGAGGCGCAGTCCTTCGCGGAGCGTTTCATGGCGCATGAGACACTGCTTGAGGTGTCGCTTCCTGCAAAGGTGTCAAAGTTTCAATTGTTACTTGGCTCCATCATCCTGTTCAAGGGCGGTGTCGCCGGTCTGGCGCGGGACCGCATTCTTGCGGCCATGCTCCTTGTGTATCACGGTCTCGCATTGCACGAAGATGTTGCGGAGGATTCCGCAAATCAGTCCCGTCGCGGGCGCTTGACCATTCTGGGCGGCGACTACTACAGCAGTCTCTTTTATCGCCTGCTGGCCGAGGCGGGCAGGGTTGATCTCGTGAGCCGGTTTTCCGAAGCAGTCGTAAAGATCAATATCGCCAAGACATCGCTTCATGAATCGCGCGATGACGGCTCCTATCGACCGGAACACTATATCTGCGACGTCATGATCGTGCAGGGAGCGTTGCTCCAGGCGCTGCGGGCGGCGTTTGCTCCCGACGCGGCGACGGCGGCCTTGTTGGACGCGGCGCTGCGCGCGGGAGTGTACGACGATGAACTGTGCAAACTGAATCGACCCGAGGTTCTCACGCTCGCCAACGTGTTGCTCGGCGCCGTTGCGACACCGGACGAGCGCCGGCAAATCAACCACGTCGGATCCTTCGTGTCCATCCTCGCGGGCGAGAAGCGAATCGCTTCCCTGCACGCGAAGTATGGAACTCCAGGGCGTCTGTTTCAGGGCTTTCGCGACGCCGCCGGGCGATTGCAGGCACTGTCCACGGAGATGTTCGGACTCGACGGGTGGATGCAGCTGTCGGCGCTGTTTGAAACGGCTACGGGTGCGGGTCCTAACCAGGCTCCCGTCGTCGAAGGGAGTTGATCGAATCGATGGCGCGGCAGCAGCAGCAAGGAACGCACGCCCAGCCGGACTTCGTTCACGACGTGTTCTCGCAAATTGCAAGGCGGTACGACGTGATGAATTCGGTGCTCAGTTTCAATACGCACAAGCTGTGGCGCCGGTTTGCCATGCAAAAGATGCAGGTCCCGCAAGGCGCGAAGTGTCTCGATGTCGCGACGGGAACGGCCGACTGGGCCATCGCGCTGGCGCGCGCAACCGGGCCGGGCGGGCGGATCGTCGGACTCGATTTTTGTCAGGAAATGCTTGACGTCGGCGAAGGGAAGATTTTGCGGCTCGGGCTTGAGAACAGCATTGAGTTGGTGCACGGCAACGCGATGGCGTTGCCGTTCGCCGACGATTCCTTCGACTTCGCCACGATCGGATTCGGCCTGCGCAATGTGCCGGACGTCCAACAGGCGCTCGATGAGATGCGTCGCGTCGTGAAACCGGGCGGCGTGGTGGTTTCGCTGGAATTGTCAAAACCGGCCTGGAAACCGTTCCGCAGTCTTTATTACGCCTATTTCTATCACATATTGCCTGTTGTAGGTGGTCTTGTGGTGAGGCGCAGCGAACCCTACCGCTGGTTGCCAGAGTCCCTGATCCCGTTCCCGGACCGTTTCGGACTGTCCCGGATGTTTGTCCACGCGGGGCTCGACCGCGTACAGCACTATGCACTGACGGGGGGCATCTGCGCCCTCCACATCGGGCGCAAGCCGCAAAGACCAGACTAGGCCGCAAACGCGTCCGCTGCGCACGGTTGCGACGGGCATCGTCGCCGCTTTCGCGCGGCGGCGCGTCTGGCGACGACCCTTATGGCGGGTGACCACACTGTGAATGCTTCAGAGATATATCGCGTCCTGAATCCGGATCTCAGACGGGTTGAGGACGCGCTCAGACTCCGTCTCGCATGCTCGCAGACCGTCCTGCACGAGGCCGCTACGCAACTTGTGGAAGCCGGTGGCAAACGACTGCGTCCCGTCTTCGTGTTGCTTGCGGGCTCTTTTGGGGCGCGCCGCGATCAATTGATCACGGTGGCGACCGGACTCGAATTGATTCACATGGCGACACTGGTGCACGATGACGTGATCGACGATTCCGACACGCGACGGGGAAGCCCGACCGTGCGCAAGGTGTTTGGCGACCGCGTGGCGATGTATGCCGGTGATTACATCTTCGGCCAGGCGCTGCGGACACTGTCTGAAGTTGACAAACCGGAATTGCACCTTGCGTTCTCCCGGTCGCTTGAACTGCTCTGCCTTGGCGAGATGGAACAGATCCGCGACCTGTTTTCGCTGGATCAATCGCTCCGCACATACCTGCGGCGCATCCGGCGCAAGACTGCGTTCCTGATCGAGATGTCGTGCCTCTTGGGTGCGCTCGCGTCAGAGGCGGCCCTCGACCAGGTCACGGCGCTGCGCCGGTTTGGGTACTTCTCCGGAATGGCCTTCCAGATCAAGGACGACATTCTGGATCTCGTGGCAGATGAGCGCGTGCTTGGCAAACCCATCGGGGGTGACCTGCGGCAGGGCAACATCACGGCGCCGATCCTGTTCGCCTTGAGAGATCCCGCCGTCGCCGCCGAGCTCCGGGCATTGGTGCGTCCGGGACTCAGTGCTAGAGACGCAGACCGCGCGGTTCTCCTGGTCCGCCGGAGTGACGGCATCGCCCGGTCGCAGTCCCTGGCGGAGCGCTACCTGGAGCGCGCACGGGCTGCGCTGGCCGAGCTGCCGGGCATTCCGGCGCGTGACGGCCTGCTCGCGGTCGCGGAGTTTGTCGGATCGCGCAGCCAGTGAACAGCGGATTTGCGCTGTCGCGTCCCGGCTTGCTACAATGATCGGGATCTTGGCCAGAAGACGTGGAAAGTGGGGAAGCACAGTGGAGCAGACATTTGTCATGGTGAAGCCGGACGGGGTGCAGCGCGGGCTGGTGGGAGAGGTCGTCTCCCGTTTTGAACGCAAGGGGCTGAAGCTCGTCGGAGGAAAAATGCTGCAAGTTCCCCGGTCGCTCGCGGAGCAGCACTACGCCGAGCACAGCGCCCGTCCGTTCTATGGGGAACTGGTTTCGTTCATCACGTCCTCGCCCGTGTTTGCGATGGTATGGGAAGGTCCGAACGCGATCGCGACGGCGCGCACCATGATGGGCAAGACCAATCCTGCCGACGCGGCTCCGGGGACGATACGCGGCGACCTTGCGGTGAGCGTCGGCATGAACCTGATTCACGGAAGCGATTCCCCGGAGAGCGCGGCGCGCGAGATTGCCCTCTGGTTTTCCGCCGATGAACTCACGGCGTACGAACAGACCGTCGCGCGTTGGATCTAGCGCGGGGGAACCTCCATGGTCGATGATTATGACCGCTTCATCGTGGATTTCCGGTCTTCGACTCACATCGACCTGTCGCTGTACAAGCGCACGCAGATGGAACGCCGCCTGCGCGCCTTGCGCGACCGATACGGGCACGAGACGTTCGCCGCCTATCTGGCGGACGTATTGGACAACCCGGAGAGACTGCGTGAATTGATTGACCGCGTGACCATCAACGTGAGCGAGTTTTATCGCAACAGCGCCCGCTGGGACTATGTGCAGGAGGTGGCGCCGCAACTCTGGCACAGACGCAGGCAGTCCACCCGACCGCGTCCCCTGCGTTGCTGGAGCGCGGCCTGCAGTACGGGAGAGGAACCGTACACGCTTGCACTGGTGCTGCACAACGTCATTCCCTTGGAGGACATCTCCATTCTCGCGACGGACATCGACGAACGCGCGCTGTCCCGCGCCAGAGAAGGCCGATATTCATCCGATGCGATCGCCGCCGTCCCGATTGCTGTCAGAGATCGCTTTTTTCACAAGGATCAGGACGGAGGGACGGCGCAAATCTCGGCGCAAATCCGCCGGTCGGTGGACTTTCGCAGACACGATCTCCTCCAGGATCCGTACGGTGACGACTACGACCTGATCGTGTGCCGCAATGTGCTGATCTATTTCACGGAGGACGCCAAGGATGGCGTCTTCCAGAAGTTCTCCAGAGCGCTGGCTCCGGGAGGCTTGTTGTTTGTAGGAAGCACGGAGTACATCCCGTACCCCGATCGCTTCAGACTGGCAACGAAATCACCTTTTTTCTACCAGAAGACGGAATAGGCGTGCGCGAGACAACTGGCCAGCGCGACATGGCCAGGTTGCGGCGCCCACCGTTGTGCAGTATAATAGGCTCCGGTGCTTCACGCAGATGAAGTTCACACGCGGACGTAGTTCAATGGTAGAGCGTCAGCTTCCCAAGCTGAAAGTTGCGGGTTCGAGTCCCGTCGTCCGCTTCGCAGGACTTCGTTCCCATGGGCATTCAGAAACATGCGCGCAACTGCCTGGTGACACCGACAGGCGAGAGGACAGGCGCGCGCTTGGTTGTGAACGATCCTGCATCCGCCGCTTTTGCGCTAGGCCGCAAGAGATCGGATGCAGGACTCTTTATCCGATTGCTTTGGTGTGATTGTGGCGTCGCCCCGTTCAAGGCTCACCTTGCGCATTGGAACTGGCGGCGATTTACCACAAGAAAGCGAGCGCCAGGATGGCGAAGAAGGGAATCCACCAAAACCACCACCCGCGAGCCCACCAACCCGCGCCGTAGCCGGGAGGGCCGTAGGCTGGGGGATAGCCGGGAGCACCGAATCCTGGGCGGTAACCGGGACCGCCGGGACCGCCGGGACCACCGAATGCCCACTGTGCAAGGACGGCGTCGATTTTCTGCTCGTCGCTGTAGTCCGTCTGCGCGCGAAGGCTTGCAA
The DNA here is from genome assembly GCA_021821225.1 of Bacillota bacterium. The sequence goes on from JAKACR010000002.1 coordinate 6,877, forward strand.
GCCCGAGCGGCGCATGCGTCCGGGGGACGCGGATGAGCGCCGCGTCGCCGCGCACTTGCTCAACCACGCCGCGGTGCTGACCGAGCGGCGTCTGGAACCGCACCCATTCGCCCACGTACTGTTGACACTGCTGCATGGTGCACACAGAAATTCCTCCCATTGTATAGCGATGGTTTCACACTGGTTCCATGTGAAAGAGAGGGGCTGCTCCCACGACGGGCAGTGCAGCCCACAGGTCCGTCAATACACGGGAACTGTCTTGCAAACTGTTGCGTAGGACGGAATCAGCAGGAAAAACAGGACGAAGATGATCAGGAACACCACGGCCCAGCGGGTGTAACCACCAAATGTGCCCATGAACAATGCCTCCTTCTTCCATGTGTCTTATACGATATGGCCGAAACACATCTGTGTTGTGGGTGGATCGCCCGCTGCAAGTGTCACCATTTATACGCTATCAGGCGGTGGAGCGAGAAGGGGGGATGCACATGGCAAACGAGGAACAACTGGCGATCGAACGGGCCCGTCTCGCAATGGTTGTGGCCGCTATCGAACGGCAATTGCAGCAGTTGTCGGCGGATAATGCGTCCATCCGGCGCGACATCGTGGAGGGCAGAAGGCATCTGTTTGAAACGGAATCGCACGATGTCTCTCAATGGGACACCGTGGTCGAACTGGCCACGTATATGCAGCAGGAATACGTGCGCGAAAGCGTGTACCTTAACGCAAAGGCAAGCGAGCGCCGTATGCGCGCTCTGCTCGTGCGCCCGTACTTCGGAAGCTTCGACTTTCGCGCAGCGGGAAACCAGGAGTCGGAGCGCCTCTACGTGGGCATTCAGTCCCTGCTCGACGACAACGGAGAGGAGCTTGTCTGCGACTGGCGCGCGCCGATCGCAAGCCTGTTTTACGAAGACCGTCTGGGCAGCGTGAGCTATACGTCACCGCTGGGCCGGGTGGAAGCGGACATTTTGGGCAAGCGGCAGTTCATTATCAAGGACGGGACTTTGACGGCCATGTTTGACACGGACCTCGCGATCGGGGACGACGTCTTGCGCGAGGTGCTGTCCGGCAGCGGTGGGGAGCGAATGCATCCGATCGTGGCGACGATTCAGCGCGAACAGAACACGGTGATCCGCGACGCGGAACACAGAGTGCTCGTTGTCCAGGGTGCGGCGGGAAGCGGGAAGTCTTCTGTCGCCATGCAACGCGTCGCCTTCCTGCTGTACAAGCACAGGGGTCATGTCAGTCAGGACCAGATCGTCATTTTTGCGCCCAATAACCTGTTCGCCGATTACATCTCCCGCGTTCTTCCGGAGCTTGGTGAAGAGGATGTCACGCGTTCGACATTCCCCGAGTTGGCGCACGCGCTGCTCGGTGCGCACCTCAAGCTGGAGACGCCGGGGGATCGCATGGAAATGCGACTGCACGCGCGCGACAGTGGAAGTCCTGACCATGAGACGGAAATCGTCAATATAAAGGGTCGCGCAAGGTTTGCCGACGTGATTGCGGCGTACGTCAGATATTTGCAGCAGGGCGCCATGCCGTTTGCGGACCTGTCGCATGACGGGCGCCTGGTGGTGCGCGGCGAGACATTGGCTGCGGCGTTCGCTTTGGGTCGCGCGTCGCTCCCGTTGGACGAGCGCATCGGCCAGGTCCGCCGGGCTTTGAAGGCCATTTTGCAGAAATATCACGCAGAACGCATCCGGACCGGCGTCGAGGAGTGGGAGAGCAACCCGCGTTACATGGGCACACCCGGCGAAATCCATAGGCAGGCGGTTGACTCGGCGGACGAAGAAGTGGCGCACGTCAAGCGCCTGGCGGCGCGGCTGCCTTGCTTTCATGTCACGGCGCTCTACAGGGAACTGTTTGCCAAACCGGAACTGTTCGCGCGTTTTGCGCAGGAGGCGGGTCTTGACGGGGATTCATCCGGACTGTGCACACACAGCGCACGGCGGCTGTCCAGTGATTCTGGATGGCCGCGCGAAGACCTTGCTCCCGCCATGCTGCTGCGCATGGCGATGTCAGGCAGCGTGATACGCGGCGACATCAAATACGTTGTGGTGGACGAGGCGCAGGACTACTCTGCGTGTGAATGGACGGTGTTTCGCACGTTGTTTCCCAGGGCGCGGTTCACCGTCGCCGGGGATGTGGACCAGGCGTTGGACGAGCCTCCCGCAAGCATTGCGTCCATGCTCGCCGATGTCTTCCCGGCGTCCGACATCCATGCTGCCGTGCTTGCCCGAAGCTATCGGCAGACCCATCAGCTTGCGGCCTTCTGCCACGCCTTGGGCCGCTCTGGGGACGCCGGAGAGTGGTTGCACCGCGACGGCGCCCTGCCGCGCATTGTGCAACTGATCGACGAAAATCACCGGCCGGCCATTCTCCAGAATGAGATCTCCCAGTTACAGGCGCGCGGCGCGCGTGCGATCGCGATCATCGGGAAGACGGCCACTGAGTGCCGCGACCTGATGCACAGCCTGCAGGGGCGAGTCGAGGCTGTGCACATCACCGAAGAGACGGACGCGTGCCCGGCAGGGGTTATTGTCATCCCGTCCTATCTGGCGAAGGGCCTGGAGTTTGACGCCGTCGTCATTTCGGACGCCAGCGCGCGCAGGTACCCCGATGAGCGGGACCGCCGCCTGCTGTACACGGTCTGCACCAGGGCGCTGCACGATCTTTGCGCTCTTCATGCTGGAACGCTGACCCCGCTCATCGAACAGATGGATGGGAGTCTGTACGAACGCGCCCACGTGAACCACGCATGAGGAGTCTCTGTCGCGGTGGTTGTGTTTTTCGCGTGCTTGACCTTATGATTGGTGTATGACGGGACTTGCCCCGGAGAGCAGCGACGGTCCACTGCCTCGAATCACACTTTGCGCAGACGGGAGATTGAGCCGGACATGATTCTGTTCCTTCAGTCCATCGCCGACAAGCACATGGACGCCGTCAGGCAGCGATTGGGCGACGAGGTCGTCCTGTTGCCTGGACTTGATGACCATCGCGCGGCGGACGCGTGGAAACGGGCAGAGATCGTTGTTGGATTCGAAGCCCAGTTTACAGAACAGCTCATTCGCTCGGCGGAAGCCGTACGCTGGTTTCACTCACTCAGTGCGGGGGTCGACAAGCTCGCATTCGACGCGGTCCGCGCCAAGGGAATCCAGGTCAGCAATTCGAGCGGCATTCACGGCCGACAGATGTCGGAGAATATTTTTGGCATGCTGCTCGCCTTCACCCGCGGTCTGCACTTCATGGTGCGCAATCAGCAGAGGGCGGTGTGGGACACGCACTACGCATTCTCGGAATTGCCCGGCAGCACATTGGCGATCATCGGCGCCGGACGGATCGCGCAGGAAGTCGCGCGAAAGGCGAAGGCGTTTGACATGTCGGTCACCGGGGTCAGGCGATCGCCCCGCGCCATGACGCATTTTGACGACGTCGTCGGCCTGGACCGCCTGCACGAGGTGATTGCAGGCGCAGACTATGTCCTGATCTTGACACCCCTGACGCCCGACACACACGGCCTGTTTGGCGCGCGTGAACTGGCCGCGATGAGACCGTCCGCCTACCTGCTCAACTTTGGCCGCGGGAACGTGGTCGATGAGTCGGCTTTGATTGCAGCGCTGAGCGAAGGAAGAATCGCCGGGGCCGGCCTGGACGTCTTTTCCCAAGAGCCGCTTCCATCCGACAGTCCGCTCTGGAGCATGTCCAACGTGATCATTTCACCCCATACGTCCGGCGCGAGTCCGACCTATTTTCCACGCGCGCTCGACGTCTTTCTTGACAACTACCGCGCCTATCGCGCGGCGGAGCCTTTGCCAAACGGAATCGATCTCGCGCGCCAATACTGACGGAGTCCGCCGCCGCTTCGAACAGGGAGAGGTGAAAGAGGTTGCCAAAGCAAAACATCCTGCTCATCATGGCCGACCAGCTGCGCGCGGATTGGCTGGGCGCCGCCGGCCATCCGGCCATTGCGACACCGCACATTGACGCGCTCGCGAAACGGGGGATGCGCTTTTCCAAGGCGGCGTGCAACAGTCCACTGTGCGCGCCAAGCCGCATTTCGCTTGCCGGCGGATACTACCCCCATAGGCTTGGAGCGCTCGACAACAATGCCAATTTCCCCGCAGACCGGGAGACCTATTACCAAGTACTGCGCCGCCACGGGTATCGCACCGGAGTGGTGGGCAAGACGGATCTGCACAAGGCGGATCACTGGTACGGACTGTCCGGCGACCTTCCACTGCTGTACCACTTGGGCTTCACGGATCCGGTCGACACGGAAGGGAAGATGAACGCCGCGCAACCTGCCACGGACGAGCACGGAGAGTGGGCGCCGGTGGGACCGTATCAGGCTCATCTGGCGAAAGAAGGGTTGCTCGACGCATTTGTGGAAGATTACGCGATGCGCCGTCGCAGACCCGTCTACTTTGCCGCTCCGTCGGTGTTGCCGGAAGCAGACTTTCACGACAGCTACATAGGGCAAAAGGCGTGTGACATGCTGGACAATCTGTCCGCACAAAGCCCGTGGCATCTGTTTGTCAGTTTTGTCGGACCGCACGACCCGTGGGACCCTCCGGCGTCGCGACTCGCCCGGCAGCGCGACACCGCATACCCCGCGTCGGTTCCGCTCGTTGCGGAGGGCAAGCCCAGGTGGGTGCAGGAGAGGGCCGGGCGCCAGTCGGCTGGCATGTCCGCCGGGGACGCCCTGGAGGTGAAGCGGCACTATGCGGCGGCCATTGAACTGATTGACGACTGGGTGGGACGTATGATCGACGTCCTCTCGGAGCGCGGCATGTTGGAGAACACGACGGTCATCTTCACGGCGGATCACGGTGAGTTGATGGGCGATCACGGAATGTTCCAGAAAAGCGCGATGTACGAGGGTGCGCTGCGCGTTCCTCTTATCGTGGCCGGCCCGACCGTGCAGGCAGGGGCGGTCAGCGAAGCGCTCGTGTCGCTGGTCGATCTGTATCCAACCATTCTTTCGCTGGCCGGCGTCGCACCGGCGGATGATCTCGACGGCGTGTCGATCACGCCGCTCTTGTCTGGAGAAACCGACCGTCGGCAGCGCTACCAGTTCAGCGAACTGCGTCATTGTCGCATGATTTTCGATGGCAGGTACAAGCTGATTGAAAGCGTGAACGATGAGACAGAACTCTACGATCTTGTAATTGATCCGTTGGAAGCGCACAACATCGCGCACTCAGAGGCGGGCAAGAAACGCGAACTGCAGGCGATGCTCCAAACGATTCGCTAAACGGTGCGCTCTGCGCGGATGAGACCCGGTCCAAGGGACGCCCGGCGGTCCACCACAAAGTCCGCGCGGGCGTATACGTTCAGCAGTTGGCCCAACCGAATTCAACGTCGCCTTCCGTGACCAGAACAGCAACTGGGACAGCAACAGCGGGTTCAATTACTTCGTGCCGGCGACCTGACGGGGGCAGGGCCGCCGCGTCTCTCTGCCGGAGGGAAGTGAGACCGGGTCAGCTGGGGGGATGGACAGTTGTTTGATCGAAATCGATAAAATGGAATCGGTCGAGCTCCGTTCGACCCTTGTCGGTGATGTCGTAGACGCCGCGCCTGACCGAAGCGAACCAGCCGTACACATTGCGGTAGAGAATCGCCGTCGTGTGTTCGCCCGTCTCATGCAGCGCCCGCAACTGCCTCGTGCTCTGCGGGCCGTGTTCGCGCAAGACGCGGGCGATTCGCACGGCGCGTTCGCGATACGCGGTGACGAGTGGTTGTCCCGTGCTGCCGCCAGCGTTGTGATCACTCGAGCGGGCGTGAAATTCCTCCAACAGCGTACGCCGGGCGCGTTTTTTCATGGCGCCCGCGCGTGGCGACGCGCCCGTCGGTTGCTGCACCAGTGTGACCGTCTGTCGCCCATTTTTCGGATACACGAACAGAAGGCCAAGTTCGAGCCGTTCCAACAGGCGGCGAATGCCGCGCCAATAGCTGTCGTTTGGTCGTTTGGGGCGGGGAACCGCCACGTACACGGCGTCGCCGGCCTTCTGGCGGTCGATCGCCTGAACGAGCAGATACGTGGTCAGCGTTCGCTTGAGCTCGACGACGACGACGTGGTCGTCCTTGCAGGCTACCACGTCGCAGTCTCGCACCTCGCTGCGCACCGTATACCCCTGATGTTCCAAATAGAGCTTCACCGGGGGGTACAGATCAGTCTCGCGCAATACTGCCGGGTCGATAGGCCCACGCCTCCTTACATCAGGCGCCACCCCTGACGGGACATGTAGGAAACGCCCACCATGGATGATACCTCACTTTACGATAATGACAAAATTCCTTGCAAACGGGGAGCGAGAATGATATGTGAATAAGTGATCGCAGTACAAGGGGTGACCACTTCACGATGCCGACCGATTACGCACCCGACAACCGTATGCCACAGGCAAAAATAGTCTTCCTGGTTGCGGCGTGGGGCGCGTTTGTCGCTCTGATCACGTCGACTTTTCATCCCGTGGCGCCTGCCCAGTTCGTGCAGATGTTCATCATGGCCGCCATATCCATAAGTTTTTATCTGGCGTTGTGGCTCTTTCCCGACGCGCCAATTCCCGTCGTGCCAAACACCTCCATACTGTTCATCGCGGCCGTCACCCTGGGCCCCTTCCCGGAACTGTGCATTATTTTGATAATGGCGCCATTTCTCATTCTCGGGATGCGACACGTCTGGCGATTCGCCTTGTTTTTCCCGGCTGAAGACGCTGTTTCAACCATGTTTGGGTATTTGGGATTCACAGCATTCGGTGGGGCGGCCGGCCACGTCTCCTTGTCGCAGTCGACTGCGTACCTGGCCTTCTGGGTGGCTTACTTCTTCGCGAACATCATCCTGATTCCCGTGTACTACGCGGCAGGGGCAGACGCGAGTTTGAAGAGCATTTATGCCGAACAGATATTCACAGCCAGCGCCGTCGCGATGAATGCGATTGATTTGATCTTCGGTTTCATCATGCTGCTCGCCGTCAAGCACGTCGGCATCGCGGGACTCATCGTCGTCTCTGTTGCGCTATGGTTGGTGAACGCGAACTACCGCTTTCTCCTGCGCAGCGTCACGCAATCGCAGAGGGATGAATTGACGGGGCTTGCGAATCGCCGACATTTCAAGGCCAGTCTCGAGAAGAGCTTCAAAAAGAGCAGGGAAGTATCGCTGCTGATCCTTGATCTCGATAATTTCAAGACGTACAACGACAGTCTGGGGCATGTACGGGGGGACAGTCTGTTGCGCGGCGTGGCTCACCTGCTGTCTGCCCATGCGGGTCCGGGCGGAGTCGTTTGCCGATACGGCGGGGAGGAGTTTGCGATTATCCTTCCGGACATACCAGCGCCGGACGCCTTTGAACGGGCGGAGCGCATCAGGGAGGAGCTCTCCGCTCAAGAGTTTGACGGCATGACGGTCATGCCACAGGGCAACATCACCATCTCCATCGGAATCAGTTCGTATCCGGAACTGGCCGGAGACATGGACCAACTGATCCTGCAGGCAGATCAGGCGCTGTACAGAGTCAAATCCGGCAACAAGAATCAGTCCCTGATATTCCGGCCGTCATCGTAGCGAGCAAGTCGGGACGCACGTGCCGCACCGCCAAATGAGGCTTGTATTGCTTGATAAAGCTGAGTAGACGTACGGCGAATTGAACGCGAAAGAAGTGCTCCGGTTCCCGAATGGAAATGCCGAGGATGGTCTCTATGCGCTCGAGTCGATACAGAACCGAGTTGTAATGACAATAGAGTCTTTCGGCCGTCTCCTTGATGTTTCCATTCTGATGGACATAGCAATTCAACGTGTCAAGCAGTTCATTTCTGTTCTTGGGCCCGTCACGTAGAAGTGGTTTCAAAATGCTCAAGGTGGGATCAATCAATTCTTCCTGATTGGAAATCTTGTACAGCATCGTATGAATGCCCAACTCCGCGTAAACGCAAACCGTGCGTTGTGGATCAATGAGGGAACAGATCTCCACCGATTCCTTTGCCTCTTTGTACCCTTGCAACACGAGTTCCACGGGTTTCTCGGAACTGATTCCCACCCTGACACGACATTGGTGGCGTTTCGCAACCAGGTGATCCACTATATCCTGTGTCGAAAAGCTGGTTCTTGAATAAAGATGTCCAGGTATCAAGATGGTCACCTGCTGGTCAAAAGAAGTACAAAGCACACCGTCGCCCAAGAAAGTGATAGCGCGGATGGCACTCCGCTGATTTGAAATTTCCCTGTCGTAGTAAGCGACAAGTACCACGTAGGTGCTCTGCAACGACACGCCGGCAGACGAGGCGTGAGAGAGGATTCCTTCTTTGTCCTGGATGTCTCCCAGGATCCATTTCCGCAAAAAGATCTCTTTGTAGTTTTCCTCCAGATGCTTGACACCCTGTAAATTAGCCAGCTTCAGAACCAAGAGCTTGGCGGCGTGGTCGAGCAGCATCCATTGAGGCGTGGACAGCGGCGGTTCCGTGTCTTCATGGACGAGGTAGCCGATCGGCACAGAATCCCGCCCCATGGGGTACCAGACGTATCGCACGCCGTTCTTTGTCCGAATGACCGTCTCCGCACCTCCGATTGACCGCCTTGTCGAGAGATTGCCCGCGGTCTCATTGTCATGTGGCGGATATTCCCAGTCATCCGCCACTCCGATTCGAACGTCTCCTTGCGCCATCAGTCCGATCTCACGGCCCACATGAATGGAGACATACTCCATAAAAGTCTGCATACTCTCTCCCATGATCAACAGGTGAGTGAGCTGCAGACTGCTTTGATACGCCTGTTCAATTCCTTTTGTCCTGTGCTGCAGAATCTCCTCCAACACCTCGGAAATGACCATCGAGAAATTGATGCGGGCTGACAGACTGATGATGGGCACGCCAAATTGGTCGGCCTGCGCAAGCATTTTGTGCGGCAGTTCGTTGATGTATCGGTTCATCTTGATGGCAACGGCGGTAATATTTTGCTTGGCCAGTCCCACGATCAGACGTTCTTGCGCCAAGATGTTGTCTTTTATCGAGTATCCCGTCGTGATCAGAAAATCCCCGGACCGAACCTGGCCATAGATGTCCGGAACCTCCATGACGTTGACGTTTGTGATGACCCGGTTAATCCCATTGCCTCCAGCAATGACAGGGTGTTGATTGAACAGGTGACTGCGTCTGACAAGAAGTTCCCTGACGGGTATGCCATCCATAAATGTGGTCTCCTCCTATTGCTCTAAAGTGTTATATAACATTACACAGAATCGAAATAAGGGGAACCAGACCGAAGACATCTGATGAATTCGCCCATTTATTCGTCGGTTTATGGACGGACCACAAGCGAAGCGACAAATATTGTGGCCCGAGTCCATCGACAGGCATCGTCACGTGTAATATTATATGCCATAGCGCGCGTGATTACTAGTACAAGACAGCGGAGGGTGGGATGGCAGGTGTCCATAAGTCACGGGGTCAAGGCAGAGATTGAACTCGATGGTGTCGGCATGACGTTCAGTCACTCGAATCGCCAAGTGACCGCCCTCAGCAATATCAATCTCACAATCCCCCAAAATGAGATCGTGTGCCTACTGGGGCCTTCCGGGTGCGGAAAATCCACGTTACTGCGGTTGATGACCGATTTGCTGCAACCAACCAGCGGAAGCATCAAAATCGAAGGTCTGGAGCCGCAAAAGGCCCGATTGGCTCGAAAACTGGGTATCATCTTTCAGACTCCGACCCTGTTTGACTGGAGAACCGCCCGTGGCAACGTCGAATTGCCTCTTGAGATTCTGGGAATCGGGAAGAGGGCGCGCAGACAGACGGCGGGGGAATTGCTGGAACTCGTCGGCCTGCAACAATTTGCAAACTACTTTCCGTGGCAGTTGAGCGGTGGAATGCAGCAGAGGGTGGCGATTGCCAGGGCGTTGTCGCTGGATCCAGCGATTCTGTTCATGGACGAGCCCTTTTCAGCGCTGGATGAATTTACGAAGGAAAAGCTCCATGTCGAGGTCCTGAATATTCGCGAGAAGACCGGGAAGACGATCGTATTCGTGACCCACAGCATACCGGAGGCAGTCTTCCTGTCGGACCGTATTGTCGTTTTATCCGCGCATCCTGGGCGTGTCAAGGAGATTATCCCAGTGAACCTGGCGGCGCGAATGGATGCCGACGTCAGGGAATCGTCGGAATTCTTCGACTATGTGAGGCGCGTAAGGCACTGCTTTCAGCAGGAAGGTGAACTCTAAGATGGATGATTCGTCAGGTGGCACGAGTGAGAAAATCAGGAGTGGATTGCTGTGGGTTCTCGCGCTGATGGCACTGTGGGAATTGATCTCATTCTTTCTCAGCAATGTACTGAAGGTCCCTTACGCACAGGCGAAGATACCGTTCCTTCACAAGGTTCTGGTCGAGATGTTCATACAGCGCAGCGACCTGCTGTCTCAAGGGGGAGTCACATTCCTCAACGCACTCACGGGATTCACCCTTGGAGCCCTGTTCGGTATTGGAATAGCCGTTGTGATGGGCATGTGGCGTCCGGCGGAACACATCGTGATGCCGTATGCCGTCGCCTCGCAGATGATTCCGGTGATCGGTCTGGCGCCCATTGTCTTCGGAATCCTGCATAACGCCAGTCTGTCGCGGATCGTCATCTCCGGATACGTGACCTTTTTGCCGGTGTCGATCTCCTTCTTGCGCGGATTGAAGAGTGTTCCGGCCAACCAGCGCGAGTTGATGGACATCTACGCCGCCTCTCCAAGACAATTTTTCCTGAAGGTGAAGTGGAAGTCCGCACTCCCCGGGTTATTTACAGGATTGAAACTCTCTGCGCCACTCTCTGTTACGGCCGCCATCCTTGTCGAACTGATGGGAGCGCCCAACGGGATCGGCGTCCTGATGATGAACAGCATTTACTATGGGATTTCACAAGTGTACATGTTCTGGGCGTCGGTCGTTGCCAGCATCTGCATCGGGTTATCCTTTTATTTGATCGTCGTGGCGTTGGAAAGGGTCCTGACGCCATGGCAACCCGAATTTCGAAAGGGAAGGGTTTGATCGGCATGCCGGAAGACATGGCGGAAGTGATGGCTACTCACGCGAGAGTGGCTTCCGAGCGAAAACATACCGTTGCCATTCGCGATTGGGTGGCAGGACGATCCCATATCACTCTTCCCCTCATCGCCGGCGTCCTGTTTCTCGTCTGCTGGCAGATGGAAGTGTTTCATCGCATATTCGGGTTGGCGGTCTATCAACTCCCTTTGCCGAGCAATATTTGGCAGGCCATGGTACAGAATCGGGTCCTGTTGCTCCAATCCACACTGTACACGGGAACGGAGATTGTCGGCGGCTTTTTCGCCGGATCACTGCTCGGCTGGCTGGTGGCGGTGGGCAGCACGTTTTTCCCCCGATTCTCCGTTGGAGGCATGTGGGTCGTCGCATCTTTGAACGCCGTTCCCATCGTCGCCCTGGCCCCCATCATGGACAATTGGCTCGGTGATGGAATCAGTTCCAGGATCGGGGTCGTGGCCGTCATCACAATGGCAACGATGGCCGTCAATGCTTACAAGGGGATGACGTCCATCGAGCGCAGTTACTTTGAACTGATGCATTCCTACGGGACGAATCGCAGGCAGCTCTTCTGGAAACTCAGGGTCAGGCATTCCCTGCCGCACGTCTTTGCGGCACTGAAGATCAACATGTCGACAAGCATCATTGGTTCCCTCGTCGGCGAGGCGTTCATCTCCGTCGAAGGGCTCGGGTATGTGCTTTCCAATCAAGTACAGCTCGCCAACATGCCCATCGCCTGGGCGTGTATCGTGATCGCGTCGGGCTTTGGCATAGTTTCGTATTATCTCATTGCATCAATAGAGAAACTCGTCTTGTCCAAGCCACAAAGGGGGTGATTGACACAGCGATCAACGTCTTGTGCACGCGAATACAGACGAAACGAAAAGGGGGAACCATAGGATGCGCACGACATGGAGAAAACTGATGTTTTCGATACCCGCCGTTGTGTTGGCGGCCGCCATGTTCACGGCGGCCGGAACCGCGGCAACCGCCGCCACGACGGGGGGCAAGAAGGCCCTGCAGAAGGTGACCATTCAATTGAAGTGGTTGCCCCAGGCCCAATTTGCGGGAATCTATGTGGCGGAAGCAAAGGGCTTCTTCAAGAAAGAAGGCATTCAGCCCGTCATCATTCCGGGCGGCCCGGACATGGTCATTGAACAGCAGGTCATGAACGGCACGGCGAACCTCGGCATCACGTCGATGGACAGCTTGATGGTCAACATCAGTCACGGACTGCCGCTGGTCAGCATCGCGCAGATTCTGCAGCGCAGCAGCAACATTCTGGTTGTCAAGAAATCGTCCGGGATCACCACTCCACAGCAGATGAAGGGCCACAGAATTGGCACGTACGGAGGCAGTCAGCAATTCCAGGAATTGGCCTTCCTGCAGAAGTACGGATTGAACGCGAGTGATGTGACCCTCGTCAAGCAGACACCCAACATGCAACAGTTTCTCAGCGGGGATATCAGTGTCGCGACTGGCGCAATTTACAACGAATACCTCACGCTGCTGGAGAGTGGACTGAAGGCAAAGAACCTGCGAGTCTTCAGTTTCCAGAATGCGGGTGTGGGAATGTTGGAGGACACGCTGATTGCCAAGAGGAGTTGGCTCGACACGCACCGGTCACTGGCTATCCGGGCGGACCGCGCCATCCTGGACGGGTGGCTGTACGCCATCGCGCACCAACGGGAGGCGACCAACATTGTCATGCAACACATTCCATCCGGCAGCACGACAAGGCAACATCAGGCTTTGATGCTCAAGTATATCGCTCCTTTGATCATGCCAAAGGGATTCAAGGCGAAGCAGATCGGTTCTTTCGACAAGGCTGCGCTGAAGCGAACAGCCGATATTGTTTACAGATTCAGGGAAGTCAGTCAGCCGGTCAATTTGTCAACGGTGTATGATCCCGCCATTCAGGCGGCGGCCATGAAGTAGGGTGATGCCATGGGCGGCGAACGCGGTCTTCAGGCATCAAATACCTGCCGACCGCGCTTCGCGCGCCGGATTGATCCGGGGAGGGCGTACAATGACGGGTATGGAAATCGGTGTTCACAGAGTGCCCATGGACTCGCCGGCCGATACGTCGGGACTCGAAACGATGATCGCGGCTGGCGCCGTGGATCCGCGCACGATCATCGCCTGCATCGGAAAAACGGAAGGCAACGGAGGCGCCAACGACTTCACACGGGCATTGGCGACGCTGAGCTACCAACGCATGCTGGCAAAGTATATAGGGGTCGAGCAGAGTGAGAAGATTGCTTTCGTTTGGTCGGGAGGCACCGAAGGAGTTCTCTCGCCGCACGCCACTGTCTTCACGAGAACGGATCGGGCGGTGGCGGATTCGCCGGACGGGCATGAGGGCCTTGTTCTCAGTGTGCAGACAACCCGTGAGATACCGCCGGAACATGTCGGACGCTCCTTTATGGTGGAGGAAGTGGCGACAGCAACGCGCAAGGCTATGGAAGACGCCGGCGTGAGGAGCAAGGAAGATGTTCACTATGTTCAGGTGAAAGGGCCTCTGTTGACACCCGCGGGCATCCGGGAGGCGTCCGGAACAGGGAAGACGGTGGTGACCCGCGATCCGAATCTGTCCAAGGGTTTTGCCAGAGGGGCCATGGCGCTTGGAGTGGCACTGGCATTGGGTGAGATTGACGGCGACGGACTGAATCTTGACGCAGTGATCAATCACGACCTGTCGCTCTTCAGTCGGGTCGCCTCAACCTCGGCCGGCGGCGAGTTGAGGAGTTGCGAAGTGATTCTGATGGCCAATACACCACGGGGGATCGGCCCGTTGACGATAGGCCATTCGCAACTCAAAGACGCCATTGACACAGACGGTGTTCGGGAAGCGATCGGAAATGCCGGCATGGAATTGGAGGGCGCCGTCACCGAAGACCTGCAGAAGCGAATCGTCGCCGTCTTCGCGAAGGCGGAAGCCAGTCCGGCCATCCGGGGGTTTCGGACGACGATGTACTCTGACGCGGACATCCATTATGAACGGCATGCGCGGGCCGCTGTGGGCGCGATTATTGCCAGCGTGATTGGCGGCGGCGCCATTTTCGTCAGCGGAGGCACCGAACACCAGTGTGCGCCAGGGAGCGCTCCCATCGCAGCGATTGTAAAAAGGCAGTTGAGTTGATCTGGTGGGTAATTACTTCACAGTCATGTTCAATGTCGTGTTTCCCATATTCATCACGTCCGGGGCTGGCATGTTGCTGCAAAAGTTGCGACGCGTGGATGTCATGTCCCTGGTGGACGTCAGTTTGTACGTCCTTGCGCCGAGCCTGGTATTCATATCGATTGACGAATCGAAGCAGAGTATTTCAGGCTTCACTGATGTCGCCCTGTTTACCCTGTTGCACACCGTCCTCTGCTGGGGAGCGGCTCATTTGACGGCGATGGCGTGGAAGATGAATCAGAGCGAGCGAGGCACGCTGTCTCTCACGACGATATTTGGAAATGCAAATAACTACGGTCTTCCCGTTCTGTTGTTGGCCTATGGAGGCTCCGGATTTTCCGTAGGCATCAATTACGTGATCGTCCAGATCATTCTTGTGAACTCGCTTGGACTCTACATCGCGTCCAGATCCAGTGTGACAGCCCGCGAGGCCATGCAGAAGATCGTCAAGACCCCATTGATTTATGCCGTATTGATTGGCATGCTCTGCTTTTCCGCAGGAATCCTGATGCCCAAGGGAGTCTCCAGCGCAATGCATCTGATGGGCAATGCGTATGCCGCGGTGGTTCTGTTGATCCTCGGCATCCAGTTGCGAAAGACAAATTGGCGGGGTATATGGCAGTGGAAGATCTGGGCGGCCGTGGGGCTCAGGGTCCTTGTGGTGCCGCTACTCGCGAAACTCTGTCTCGTGGGACTCGGAATCAACGGCCTTTTGTCCTCTGTCCTGTTTGTTCAGGCGAGTATGCCGGCCGCGGTAAACGCCACGGTTCTCGTTGAGAAATACGGGGGAGACAAGGAGATGGTCACGTTGACCATCGCGGTGACAACGATCATCAGCTTCCTTACGCTTCCATATTTTATTCACATCGCCGGCCATTGAAAGGTGGAAATTGTATGACTGGTCTTGGTTCCAGCATCTCGAAGAGGGGGTCTGCGAGTTCAAGCGACAGCGCTTTGCACGGTTTGTCCCTGAGCAGAAAAATCGGGCTTGTGCCGCCTGGATGGGATCGTCTGGACCAAGCGGCGACAGTCGAAGAGTTTTCCGGCCTCATGGCCATGGCCATGGACTTGGCTGGTAGAAACTGGGGCAACACAGAAGGGGAGGAGTTCGCCGGCCTTATGACCAGTGAAATGAGTCGGCATTCTGCAATCCTTTGCGCCCTCGAAGTGTACAGGCAACAACCGTTTCGATTGGTTGAGGCGACTCTGACAGAGATTCAGGCTGCCTTGGAAAGCGGAAAAGTCAGTTCAAGAGAACTGGTCCGGGTGTATCTCGATAGAATCAAAACATTTGATGTGCAGGGACCGCAAATAAAGGCGATGCTTTTCATCAATCCGGGCGCGTTGTCACAGGCGGAGGAACTCGATCAGGAGCGGAGGATGAGAGGTTCACGGGGGGTGTTGCATGGCATTCCCATTGTCGTAAAGGACAATTATGGTACCAGCGATATGCCCACAACCTGTGGCACATGCGTCCTCAAATCCTTTTTCCCGTCCAGCGACGCCGATGTCGTCAAGAAACTCCGACAGGCTGGCGCCATCATTTTGGGCAAGAGCAATCTGCATGAACTGGCCCTGTTTGGTACTACCTACAGCTCTCTAGGCGGACAAACGCGCAACCCTTATGATTTGACGAAGACGCCGGGCGGATCCAGTGGAGGGACCGGTGCGGCAGTCAGCGCCAATTTTGCCGCGGCCGGTACGGGCACGGATGCGGTCAATTCCGTTCGTTCCCCGGCGTCGGCCAACAATCTCGTGGGGATTCGGCCCACGAAGGGACTCGTCTGTCTGGAGGGAATCATGCCCGTATCCCGCACGCAAGACAACGCGGGTCCCATCGCGCGAACCGTACTGGATGCAGCCGTTTTGCTGGAAATCATGATTGGCAATGGGTGGAGGTGCACGGACGACCTCATCGATGACTTGCGTGGTATACGGATAGGAGTGTTGCGCAGTTTTTGGGGGACGGACACCATTCACGCGGAAGTGAACGGCGTCTCGGAGTCGGCGCTTCGAGTCATGCGCGATCTGGGGGCGGTGGTCGTGGACGTTGCGACGCCTGAACTCGACGCCGATCAATTGCTTGGAGACCTTGATGTGCAACGCTTTGAAATCAAGCATGAACTGGAAAGGTATTTCGCGCTGCACCAAGCCCCCGTCAAGTCGTTTGCGCAACTGCTCGGGGCCGGCCCTCACGACAGTCTCACGGCGTCCTTTTTACAGACTGTCCAGGCCATTGAAGACCCCTTGCAACAACCAGAATACCGGTCGAGACTGCAGAGGATCGAACTTCTCAAAGTCAGGGTGCTGGAGGTCATGGACGTGTCGAGAGTGGATGTTCTGTTTTATCCTCATCAAAAGAGAGTTGTCGTCGATGTTGGCGAGAATCTTCAATCGGATAGAAACGGGATCCTCAGTGCATTGACTGGATTTCCATCCATCACGTTTCCAGGGGGCTTCTCAAAACCGACAGCGTCCGCCCCGATAGGAGTGCCCATCGGAGTTGAGTTCTTGAGCAGGCCCCATGAGGAAGCGAAACTCATCGCAATCGCGTATCGCTTTGAGCAGGCGACTCACTATCGCCGTCTGCCGCCAACCACACCTGAATATGGGTATTCACAGTCTAGCGTGGCCGCAACAGTCTGAAGCTTGCAAGGATGGCCGTGATGGTTGCAATGGCTCCCATCTTTATGGAATGACGTAAACACAGCAGTGCACTGCAAATCCTTTACGTCCGATAATATGCATTATGTAAACTAAAATTTTGACGACGCAGTTCAACCGCACTGTCAGCCTCCGCGCATGGGATTATGCTCTACATCTAACAATAACAGCGATTTCGTGACAAGTCGCGCAACAAATTGGACACATTCAACGCCGAAATCGGGTTCCGTGACTTGCCCCCCCTCTTGTCGATCCGTATAGTAGAGGAGATATGACTATTGCGCGAAGGATGGATTTCCATGAATGAAACCGCAGCGCGCTTCGGTAATCGCCAGGCTCCTGCGCACACACTCGTGCTCTTCGGGTCAACCGGCGACCTTGCGAAGCGAAAACTCTTCCCGGCACTGTACCGCTTGCATCGCGCCGGTCTCCTGCCAGAAGGCTTCACGCTAGTGGCTGTCGGTCGCCGCGATTACGACGATGATGCGTTCAGGGTTGTCTTCTATCAGGCCATTCGTGAATTCGCCCGGCTTCCCGCGATCTCCGACGAGGAGTGGCTGGAGTGTGCCAAGAAGATCCGTTATTGCCGCGTTGACATGACGCAACCGAGTGAATTCGACCGCCTCCGGGATATGGTGACAGAGATTGAACAGGCGCGCGGCGGACCAGCCAACCGTCTCTTTTACGTCTCCCTCGCCCCGGAGTTTTTCGGTCCCGTCGCGCTTTCCCTGAAGGATTGCGGCCTCGCGTCTCCGGAGGAGACGGGCGGATGGCGCCGCCTTATCATCGAAAAGCCGTTCGGCCACGATCAGGCGTCCGCGCAGGAATTGAATGAACAACTGCGTCAAGGATTCGCGGAAGAGCAGGTCTACCGGATCGACCACTACCTGGGCAAGGAAATGGTGCAAAACATCGAAGTCCTCCGCTTCGCCAACTCCATTTTTGAGCCTGTGTGGAACAACCGTTCGATCGCGAACATCCAGATCACCTCGAGCGAAACCGTCGGCGTCGAAGAGCGCGCTTCATACTACGAGAAAGCCGGAGCGCTGCGCGACATGGTGCAGAATCACATGTTGCAGATGGTCATGATGCTCGCGATGGAGCCCCCTAGCCGCCTACGGACGGAAGACATCCGCGACGAGAAGGTCAAGGTACTCCGTTCTTTGCGCCGGTATTCGGTCGACCAAGTCGCTCAGTACGTCGTGCGCGGGCAGTACGTGCCCGGGTTCATCAACGGCCGCACGGTCCTCGGCTACAGCCAGGAGAAAGGCGTAGCAGCCGACTCCAAGACGGAGACGTTCGTGGCGGCCCGCCTGTTCATCGACAACTTCCGCTGGGCCGGCGTCCCGTTTTACCTTCGGACCGGCAAACGGATGAACGTCAAGTCGACGGAAATCGTCATCCAGTTCCGAGACATGCCCAAACACCTGTACTTCAATCAGGACGGCAACCTCGGTCCCAATCTGCTGGTCATCCGGATCAACCCCGTGGAAGGCATGTACATCCAGCTCAACGCGAAGCAGCCCGGAACGGACGGACGGGTCGTGCCAGTGGCGATGGAATTCAGTCAGACGGCCGACAACTCGCCGGAGGCGTACGAACGCCTGCTCCACGACGCCATGCGCGGCGATTCGACGTACTTCACCCGGTGGGACGAGGTGTCTCTCGCTTGGGAATTTGTCGACCCCATCGCAGCGGCGTTTGGCGGCGACACCCGCTTCCCTGTCGAACTCTACGAGGCCGGATCGTGGGGTCCTTCGGCGGCGCACCGCCTTCCCCAGCAGGACGGCTTCAACTGGTGGCCCGTCTTTGGCCAGGACACGCCGTCGGTCGAAGCCTTCCTTGAACAGACAACGGCCAGGACCACGAGGTGAGCGCCTTGCAGATTATTGACATCAGCATGCCGATCCATGCCGGCATGCAGGTCTACAAGAACAAGGCCGAAAAGCGGCCGACATTTACGACGACGAGCGACTTTGACGAGCACGGCGCGGGCGCTCACGAGACGCGCATCTGTCTGGACGCGCACACCGGCACGCACGTCGACGCCCCCCTGCACATGTTACCCGCAGCCGCGACCATCGAGTCGCTCTCCCTTTCGCAACTGGTGGCGCCCTGTCGCGTGGTCGACTTGACCGGCGTCGAGGACGCCGTTCACGCCAGCGACATTGAACCGTTTCAGCCAGCTCGAGGCGAATTCCTCCTCCTTAAAACGCGCAATTCGCTTGAGGAAGCGTTCAACTTTTCGTTTGTCTATGTGGCGGAGGATGCGGCTAGATTTCTTGCCGCCAAGGGAATCCGCGGCCTCGGTGTCGACGGTCTCGGTGTGGAGCGGGCCCAACCCGAACACCCCACGCACAAGGCCCTTTTTGGCGCGAATATCGTCATCGTCGAAGGACTGCGCCTCGCGCACGTCACCCCCGGCGAATACCTCTTTGTCGCCGCCGCTCTTCCCGTCGTCGGCATCGACGCGGCCCCGGCCCGCGCCTTTCTGATGATCCCGTAGGAAATATGCGCGCCAATCCGCCTATTCGAGCCGTTTTGCGGAGTGAAGTGAGCCATCACACTTCACTCTTTTTTGCATTTTCAACGCTTCTTAAGCTGAATGACTAGACTAATGCTTGCAGGGATGGTCGACCAACCACATGACATGCGAAGGAGCCATCGAACAATGATTGGGAAGAAACGGATTCTCACTATCTCCATTAGCGCTGCCATCGCGCTGGCAGCCGCAGGGGCGTTCGCAACATCGCAAGGGGTATTTGCCGCTTCCTCATCGTCCGCGCCTCCGCCTGCTGCATCCGCGGGCACCGGTGCCAACCACCCTCATAAAGGACAGCATAAAAAGGGGCACCACAAGACAGGTCGCCATTCTGTGATTCCGGGGAAACAGCTGTCCGCCTACCTCAAGCTGACGCCTGTCGCGCTCAAGACAGACCTTCGCAATCACACGCTTGCCCAGGTTGCCGCTGGTCAGGGAATCTCCCAGAGCGCCCTGACGGCTGAACTGCAGACTCTCTTTAACGCCAAGGTTCAGGCGGCGGTGAAAGCCGGCCACATGGCGCAGGCCAAGGCGACCGCAACGGAACAGCGGGTTGATCAGCAATTTGGAAAATGGGTGGCGCAAAAACACCACTGGCTGCAGACCGCGAAACGCAGCGGCCACAAACAGCATGGCAAACCGCACGGCACGACTGCCAAGCTCCTCGGCCAAGTCGCAAAAGACCTCAAGATGACCCGCCAGGCGCTGCTGGCGGATGTGCATGCGGGACAGACCATCGCGCAGGTGGCTGCGGCTCACGGCAGCAGCGCCGCGGCATTGCAGCAATCGCTCCAGGCGTCCGCCGCCCAGCATCTGGACAAAACGATATCCCACTTCCTCAACCGCAAGTGGCAGGCACCGAAGAAGGCCTAGGGAACGGTGAAAAAGTCCGATCGAAGTTCGCCGTTTTCCTAGGGGAACTGTGACAGCAGGCGCGACCATCCCAGACAGAGCGTCCGACACCCCGGTCGGACGCTCTGTCTTTCGCCCATCACTCGCCGCGGATCTGGCCGTTGCCCCTGACCACGTACTTATAGCTCGTCAGGGCGCGAAGCCCCATCGGCCCACGCGCGTGTAACTTCTGCGTCGACACACCTATTTCCGCTCCGAATCCAAATTCATAGCCGTCAGTGAAGCGCGTCGACGCGTTGTGGTACACCACCGCCGCGTCCACAGAGCGCAAGAAGGCGGCTGCCGTCTCCTCACTGGCGGTCACAATCACTTCCGAGTGCATCGTGCCGTAGCGCGCGATGTGAACGAGCGCTTCGTCGAGCGACGAGACAACCTTGACCGCCAGGATGAAGTCGTTGTATTCCGTCTCGTAGTCCTCTTCCGTGGCGGCTTGCAGACGGATGCCAGACAAGCGGGACCGATCCAGGCCGGCGTTCAAAATGGCGGCTGCCCTCTCATCGAGGCGCAGTTCCACGCCGCGCTCGCCCAAGGCCACCGCAGCGGCCGGCAAAAAGCCGCGCGCAGCCGACTCGTGCACCAGCAGGGTCTCGGCCGCGTTGCAGACCGACGGACGCTGCGCCTTCGCGTTTACGGCGATCGCAATCGCCATCTCCGTATCCGCGTCGCGGTCCACGTACACATGACAATTGCCGACACCCGTCTCGATCACCGGCACTGAAGCATGGCGCACAACCCGGTCGATCAGCCCCGCCCCGCCGCGCGGAATGACGACGTCCACAAGGCCCCTCGCCGTGATCAGGGCGTCCACCGACGCACGGTCTGTGCTCTCGACCAGCAGCACCAGATCTTTCGCCAGTCCGGCCTCCCCGAGACCCCTGCGCAGAGCCCGCACCAGTGCGCGGTTGCTGTGGAGCGCCTCGCTGCCACCGCGCAAAATGACTGCGTTTCCGGTTTTGAGCGTCAGGGCCGCCGCGTCGACCGTCACGTTCGGACGCGCTTCATAGACAATTCCGATTACGCCGATCGGCACGCACACCCGCTCGATCAGGAGACCGTTGGCAGGATGCAGTTCTTCCAAGCGCTCTCCCACGGGGTCCGCCAACCGGGCGATCTGCAGCAGTCCTTCAACCATCCCCGCGATCCGTTCATCGGTGAGCCGCAGCCGATCAAGACGGCCACCTGCCTCATCCGCCTGTCTTGCCGCCAGCATGTCACGGTCATTGGCCTCCAGGATCGCCGTGCGATCGTCGTGAACGGCCTCCGCCATCAGCGCGAGCGCCCTGTTCTTGTCCGCGCTGCTCAACTGCGACGCCTCGCGGGCCGCCTGCCTCGATCTGCGGGCGAGGCTGCGAACCTCGCCGCTCACGTCATTCTTGTCGACCGTCGCCTGCTTCTCCATCAGCGCACCCTCCTTCCCGAGTGTCTCGGTTCCGACAATGCGAGGTTGTCGCAGTGCACGACTTCCGGCAGCCCGCGGAAACGTTCGCCGTCCGCCTTGCGCTGCAGCAGTTCGCGCAATTCGCGCGCGGAGAAGTTGACCACGCCCTTGCCGATCGCGCACCCCGCCACGGATCGAAGCTCCACGATAGCGCCCTCCTCAAACTCGCCCTGAATCGACTCCAGGCCGGGGACCAGAAGGCTCCCTCCAGCGTCGGCCAACGCATGCACGGCGCCGTCATCCATCACGATGGACCCCTCGACACGAGACCCGTAGGCGACCCACGATTTCTTCGCGCCCCGGCTCTTTTGCGCCATGAAGCGCGTCCCCAGCCGTTCCCCCTTCACGATCCGTTGCAACACATCAGGAACGTGACTCGCTGCGACCACCGTCTCGATACCCGACGACGTTGCGATTTCCGCCGCCACCAATTTCGTGCGCATGCCGCCTGTTCCCTGCGCACTCCCCTGCCCCCCCGCCAGGTGGTGCAATGGGGCGTCGATCGTCCGGATCTCGGGCAACAGTTGCGCCGACGGATCACTGCGTGGATCCGCGGAGTACATGCCGTCGATGTCCGTCAGCAGGATCAGCATGTCAGCGCCCGTAAAAAGGGCCACCAAGGCGGCGAGCGTATCGTTGTCGCCAAAGCGGATCTCCTCGACGGCCACCGTGTCGTTTTCATTGACAACGGGTACCACACCGTGGCGCAGCAGCGTCTCGATCGTGTTGCGGATATGAATGTAGCGCCGGCGCTCTTCGATGTCGGACCGCGTCAAAAGGAGTTGCCCGATGGTGATGCCATGGAGCCCAAACAACCGCTCGTAGGCGTCGATCAGTATCCCCTGTCCAACGGCGGCAGCCGCCTGCTTTTCGGGAACAGTCCGGATCGGTCTGCGCCAACCGAGCTTCCCCACGCCAGCCGCCACGGCGCCAGAAGAAACGAGCACGACCTCGTGTTTGGGAAACTGCAGCACAGCGCCGATACCATCCACGATGCCGCGCAATTTGTCCGCGGCGATCGCGCCGCTGCCCGAATCCGTCAGGCTGCTTGAGCCGACCTTCACCACGATGCGCATTGGTTTCACATGTGTCACCTCTAATGCTGGCTCTTATCGCGCGAAGGGACGCCGTGCCCCGACGTTTTGGCGTATAATTCATAAAATTTGCTATACTTTCCGGGCTGTGCCGCCGGAACCACTCTCTCTGCTCGCCCGCGCACCGCCTCCGTGTTTGCCGCCGATCCCGTCTGTCGCCGGGTACCCGAGCCGCCGGAGTTGGACTCGTCCGCCCGGCGGCCGCGACCCTTGCGGTAGTCCGCGAGCTGCTGTTCGGTGCCGATGCGCGCCCGCGCCCAATCGCGCAGAATCGTATCGACGTAACGGAAGTTGAAGACGCCCGCCATGACCGACTCACGCAGGGCCTCAACCACGAGCCATTCCGGGTGTCTGTCATCATCCATCCAGCGCATGACCTGTTCGTATTCGAGGGGCGAGAGGAGCCGGCCGAATTCCTGTTCAAACCGCACGAACAAGGATTGAGCGACCGCCATGCTCTCATCCAGCCCGTACAGCCTTTCAAGCAGCGGACGAATGCTCGCCCTCTGGTCCGACTGCTGCAAAAGGCCCGTACCTGTCAACCGTTGCAGCGACGCGGCGATGCCGTCGCGCCCAAGCGACATCCTTTCCCCCAGTTCGTCAAGACTCGGAAAAGACCGTTCCGCCTGCTGATACGTGATGATATGCAGGACCAGCATGGCATCCGTGTCGGTCAGGCCAAGCGACTTGTACGCTGCGAAGAAAGCCTGCGGAAAATGCGCCTGTCCGCCCTCGAGGGCATCCAACAAACGTTCCGTGCGCATATCAGCCATCTTTCACCCACCATCCTGACCGCATCTGAAAACTTATGCAATTACGGCGTCAATCGGTAAAGGAGCCGGGGAAACGGACTGCTCTCCCGCACATGGTCCAGCCCGCAGATCCAGGCGACTGTGCGTTCGAGACCGAGGCCGAAGCCGCTGTGTACGACCGAACCGAACTGGCGCAAATCCAGATACCAACCGTACTCCTCCTGCGAGAGTCCGTGCTCTGCAAAACGCTGACGCAACAACTCCGGATCGTCGATCCGTTGCGATCCCCCAATGATCTCCCCGTACCCTTCCGGCGCCAGAAGGTCTGCGCACAGGACCACCTCCGGTCGAAGCGGATCCGGCTGCATGTAGAACGCCTTGATGTCAGCGGGATACTTCTCCACGAAGACCGGACGGTCAAATGCGGACGCAATCTCGGTCTCGTCCGGCGCCCCGAAGTCCTCCCCCCACTGGATCGCGCTCCCCTTCTCCTGCAACATCCGGACCGCCTCGTCGTACGTGATGCGGGGAAAAGGCGGTGCGACGCGTTCCAGGGCGGAGACATCGCGCCCGAGCACGCGGAGTTCCGGGAGGCATCCATGCACAACGTGCGCCACAGTGTGAGCGAGCAATTCCTCCTGGATGCGCAGGCTCTCCTCATGTTCGACAAACGCCATTTCCGGCTCAATCATCCAGAATTCAATGAGATGTCGCCTTGTCTTGGACTTCTCGGCGCGAAAGGCAGGTCCAAACGAATACACGCGTCCCAGGGCCATGGCGGCCGCTTCCATGTACAATTGACCGCTCTGCGTCAGATAGGCGGTTTCAGAAAAATACTGCGTCGCAAAAAGGTTCGTCGTACCCTCGCAGGACGACGGCGTCAGAATGGGCGCATCCACCTGAGTGAACCCGTTCTGGTCCAAGTACCCGCGGATCGCCTTGACGATTTCGGCGCGGATCTTCAGAATCGCCCTTTGCCGCGGCGCCCGCAACCACAGGTGCCTGTGGTCGAGCAGAAAGTCAACGCCGTGCTCCTTTGGCGTGATCGGGTAATCGTGCGTCTGATGCAGGACGTCCACGCCGCGCACGAGCAGTTCAACCCCGTTTGGGGCGCGCTCGTCCCCCGTCACGTCGCCCAGAACGACAACGGACGTCTCTTGCGTGAGCGATGCGGCAAGAGCATACAACTCCTCGCCGACGTCTCCCCTGCTCACCACGCCTTGAACAAATCCCGTTCCATCGCGCAACTGAAGGAACAGGATCTTTCCGGATGAACGTCTCTGGTGCACCCATCCCCTGATCGTCACGCGCTCGCCCACATGCTCAGGCAACGTGGAAATCCATGCGACCGCCAATTGCAATCCCTCCATTTATTGTGCGGCGGCCAGCCCACCCCGGGCTTCTTCCACGTTGATGCTCCCAAGCCACGTCCGGAATTCGTCTCCGCTCACGCTCTCGTCCTCCGCGATGCGCGCGGCGTACGCCGCCATCGAACCGGCAAACGGCGTGAGAACGGACCGCGTCTTTTCCTCGATCTCGGCCAGGATGTGCCGCACCTCTTCATCGAGGATATTTTCGGGCAGGTGTTCCTCGTCAACAATGCCGATTCTGCTGAGTCCGCACGTGACCAGCATGCGGGCAATACGGCTGGCCTGCATGAAGTCGTTCTGCGCTCCGGTCGAACGGCTGTTGAAGATGAGTTCTTCCGCAAGCGCGCCGCCGAGCGAAACAACGATCTGCTGGTCCAACTGCTCCTTGGTGTACAGATAGGAGTCCGCCTCGGGAATCTGCCGTACGAAGCCCAGGGCATTCCCGCGCGGCGCGATCGTGATGTGCGACACCGAGCCGGCGCGCATCACCTCCGACGCCACCGCGTGACCCAGTTCGTGGACCGCCACCCGATGCAGTTCGTGCGCTGTCGGCTGGCGTCCGGTCTTCTCACCCATCAGCACCTTGTCCACGGCGTCGCGAAAGTACTCCTGGCAAATAACGGGGGCGTTCTCGCGCAGGGCGATGATGGCCGCCTCATTGCACAGGCTCTCCAACTGGGCGCCCGAAAAGCCGTACGTCTCACGCGCGATATGATCCAGGTTCACGTCGCCGCCAAGCGGCTTGTCTCCGGTTTGGATGCGCAAAATGTGCAGGCGGCCCTCCTTGTCGGGAAGGTCGACCTTGATCTGCCTGTCGAACCGGCCGGGCCGCAACAGCGCGCCGTCAAGGATATCCGCGCGATTCGTGGCCGCCATGATCAGGATGAGCGGCTGCTGCGTCGTCTGCATGCCATCCATCTCCGTGAGCAACTGGTTAAGCGTCTGATCGTATTCCTGGTGGCTGTACAGCCCGCGCTTGCCGCCGACGACGTCGATCTCGTCGATGAAAATGATAGCGCTCTCCTTCGATTCCTTACGCGCGGCCGTCCGCGCCTTGCGAAACAGCTCGCGCACGCGCTGCGCGCCCACGCCCACGTACATCTCGACAAACTCGCTGCCTGACGCGGAAATGAAAACGGAGTCCGTGTACGACGCCGCCGCCTTCGCCATCATCGTCTTGCCGGTGCCCGGCGGGCCCGTCAACAGGATGCCCTTGAGCGGGCGGATTCCCAGTTTGCGGATCTTCTCGCGGTAGCGCAGGAAGTCGAGCGCCTCCATCAGTTCCTTCTTGGCGTGTTCCTGCCCGCCGATGTGTTCGAAATTCACAGCGTGCCGGACAGCCGCTTCGCGCGACCCCGTGGGAGCTACCTGCCTGCGCGAAACGGCCGTGTAGAGCGCAAAGCCCAAGCCGCCCACGATCAAAACGGGAAGGAGGTTCAACCCCAGAACGGCGGCAAACAGAACAATCGCAACGCCCGCACCGATCAGCCATTCCTTCATTGCCCGCTCACCCCCACAGCCTTGGTCGAGATGACGTCGTACAGGTACCCTGCGGATGTTTCAAGCTGGACGAACACATCGTTCACGTTCATGGTGACGCGCGCCGCCACACCGCGCGCCCGCGCGGCCTTCGTAAAGTTCGCGATCATGGTCTCGTAGTCTCCGTGCGCCATCCCCTGATAGAGAATGGGAGCCAGACTCTCGTACACACTCGTGAGTTGCGGTGTCCGTCGATCGGTCAACGCCACGGTGGCGGGGCCTCCGAGGACCGCCGTCATGCGCCGTTCAATTTGATCGTAGGTCGTCTGCAGATCCTTGACCCTGCCAAGCGAAACGTCGACCTGCGGACTTGCCCCCGACGTCACGACGGTTGCCGACTGCACGAAAGGAACCTGCTGCAGGCTGAGTTCCAGCGGCCGGATCAGGGCGTACGTCCGATAGAATTGGAACCCGCCGAAAAGAACTGCAAAGGTGAGAATGAGCGCGGTAACCGTCGGGAGGATTCGGATTCTCGACAAAACCAGCCCACCCCCACGAGGAATTTTGCGCACATCGCGGCCGACCCGAAAATGCGAGTTCGGTCGCACTGTCCCATGACCGTCTTTCGGATGCACCCAGATGTTTCTGTTCTTCAGGATTTTCATTCGCTTCCAAACGACCGGATGGATACGATCATGCGGGTCTCCCCGCTGGAGAATGGGCCGGCACAGGACGCCGGATCCGCTCTAGAGCTACACTTTCGTATGCGGACGGCCAACCGGAAATGCGGTTGCCGGGCACCCGAACCTTATCAAGTGTTTCCTGGGAGAACTGTGACAAAGTTCGAAGAGACCGCCATGTGCGGCTCATCCGCACGAGAGCGAAGGATGAACATCTCCTACGTCACGGTCGCGCGCCAACTCGGCCGTGGGCCAGCGGTCAAACGAAGGCTTGCTGGGTCGCCCGCGTCCCTTTGCTCGTCGCGAGTTTCGCGGCGCAGCCGCGCTGTCTGAGCAGGAGCAAAGGAATGCGGGCGACTGGCACAGACCCAGCGGCTGGCACAGACCCGACGGCCGGCACAGAGCTATTTTCCGGGTAGAGATCCGAAAAGGACATCTATAGCGTCTGCGGCTTTCGTCAAACGCTATAGGTGGACGGACCTGCGACGGACCGATCGAATTTCACAATTCCCCTAGCAGAATTATAGCACGCTTTGTGCGGGTATTCAGCACAAAATGTCGCCCATCGCGTCGAATTGCTTCCAGAACCGCCGTGCCAGTCTACTGCTGCCACGTGCGAAACTGGGCGTCGGTCGTGAAATGCCACAGCGGCTGGCCTGTGTACATGTCGACGTAGGAGAAGAGAAAGGCGCCCGCCCGCAGGCGCGCGGTCACTTCCCACACCGCGCCGGCGCCCGCCCTCTTTCCAAACACAGTGGGGTATCCCCGGTCGACCCATCCCGGCACGGCGCTGACGATCGCCGCTGCGGGCACGCCAAGAGACTCCGTCACACGGATGGCGCGCTGACGCGACACCACTTGGTCGACGTAGGCGATCGTCGCCTTGCCATGCTGGACGAACGCGTACGCCTCTTTGCCGGTGTAGGTCACGCCGAGCACGGAGATCTCGAGCGGTCCGCCGGTGTACCACTGCACCTGCTTGACGCTGCGCAACGGGGTGTGATGGAGCGCGAACGACACAGCCGCGTGCTCCGGCCCGTTTACCGAAGCGAGCTTCGGCGCCACCCACCCGACCGCGAGAATCACCGCGCAGGCCGCGAGAATGACGCTGCAACATGTGATGTACAGGATTTTCAATCGCATGTATCTGTCCTGTAGATGGTGACTGTATATTTTTCGCGGTCCGTTCGCGAGCGTGTGAGTCCAAACATGATGTCCCTGTCCTTGAGCGTCCGATTGAGAAAGTCAATGAGTTGGTACAAGTCGTCCGACGTGCCGATATCCTTTGTCGCGAGAACCATATGTTCACGCTCCATCACTTCACAGTCCCCTCCTGCGAGAATTCAGAGCGTAAGCTTCCACCCCTGCAGTGTAGCAAGCAGGGTGCTGTTTGTAAAATCGAAATGCACCGGCGTGACGCTCACCTTCCCGTGCTCCACGGCATGCACGTCCGTGTCCGGGGCGTTCTCGCTCTTGACGACTTCGCCCGCCTGCCAGTAATAGGCGCGCCCGAGCGGATCGAGTCGCTGTTCGTATGAATTGCGGTACGTGCGCACGCCGATGCGCGTGACGGCGATGCCGCACAGTTCGTCGTACGACCCCGGCGGCACATTGACATTCAGATACGTCCGCGGCGCCAGCCCCTCTTCGAGCACCTGGGCCACAAGACGCTCCGCGATGCGCACGCTCGCCGTAAAGTCAAACGGCGCGTCCGTCAAGGACACGGCGATGGCGGGGATACCCTGGAAGACCGCCTCGGCCGCGGCCGAAGCCGTTCCCGAATACACGATGTCCCACCCAAGATTCGCGCCCGAGTTCACTCCGCTGACAACAACATCCGGCGGAGCGTCGCACAGGGCGCCCAGGGCCAGCTTCACGCAGTCCGCCGGCGTTCCGTTCACCTCAAACGCGCGGATGTCGTCGCCGAAGTCAAGTTCCTGCGCGTGCAGGGGCTTGTGCAGGGTGATGGCGTGACTCGTGGCGCTCTGCTGGCGCTCCGGCGCGACCACGGTAACCTTCGCCGTCTTTGCGAACTGGAGCGCCAAAGCCTGTATGCCCGGAGCATGGGCTCCGTCATCGTTTACGATCAATAACCGCATGAGTCAAAGTCCCTTCCCGGTGACAGATCTTGCCGTAAATACGCGCGCGGCGGCGCGGTGATACTATCGGCGGGAGGCGATGCGCCGATGGGTGACCTGCTCCGACAGATGCCGCTGCTATTCATGGACCCCGCGCCGTTGCTGCCGACAGAGCCTGGCGCGCTGTACCGCCCGCTGCACGGCGGGGCGTAACAAGCCACGGGTGGATGTTGGCTCCACCGGGACATCACGGCAGACGTGGTCACACGGCCCCGCGGCCCGTTGCGCCTTGTCCCGCCAACCGCCTGCCGCGCCTTGTGGCCTCATGGATGATCCGCTCGCGGTCGATCGTCAGGAATTCACGGTTGCGCATCAGCGCCTTGCCGGCGACAAACACATCCGTGACGTCGCCGCCGTGCGACGCGTAGACCACGTGGCCCTGCCAGTTGTGATCCGGGGCATAGCGCGGCCCGGAGATGTCAAGCAACTGGATATCGGCTGGCGCCCCCGGGGTGAGCCCGCCGAGACCGTCTCCGTAAAACAGCGTCCGAGCGCCCTGCGACGTGGCCATCTGCAACGCGGCAAGCGCGGGAATCAGCGTCGCATCCTGTTGCACGCCCTTGTGCAACAATGCCGCCAGGCGCAATTCGCCGTACATGTCCAGCTTGTTGTTGCTCGCCGCCCCGTCCGTGCCAAGGCCGACTGTCAAGCCGCGCTCCAGCATCGCGCCGAGAGGCGCCACACCGCTGCCGAGCTTCAAGTTGCTTCCGGGATTGTGCGCGATGTGCACCGCGTGCGACTGAAGGATTCCCAGGTCGTCTTCGGTCACATGGACGCAGTGCGCCGCCACCACGCGCGCCTCGAACAGCCCGTTTGACTCCAGGACCGCCACTGGGGACGCGCCAAACTCGCGCAGCGCATCCCCTACCTCGGCGGCCGTTTCGGAGACGTGGATCTGAATGGCGACATCCTCTTTGTGCGCCAGCGCGACCACCTTGCGCAGACTGTCGGGCGGACAGGTGTAAAGCGCGTGCGGCGCGAGCGTCATGCGCAGCCGTCCGTTTTCCGCGCCGTCGTATTCGCGGATCAGGCTCTCGCTCTCTGCAAGGCGCGCCGAGAACGCCTCGCCGGTTCCGACGAGCCCGCGCCCCAGCACGGCCCGGATGCCGCTGTCGAGCACGGCCTGCGCCACGCGGTCCATGAAGAAGTACATATCCGTGAACGTCGTCGTGCCAGTCTCGATCATCTCCAGTATCGCAAGCATCGCGCCGAAATAGACGTCGTCCGGAGCAAGCCTGTCTTCCACTGGCCAGATTCGGTCGCGCAGCCACTGCTGCAGCGCCAGGTCGTCCGCGTAGCCGCGAAACAGCGACATGGCGGCGTGACCGTGCGTATTGACAAAACCCGGGATCAGCAGCTTGCCCCGGCCCTCCACCACATCCGAAAACGCTTCGTCCCCTTCCGGACAATCGCCCGCAGCCACCGTCTCGATCCAGGCGTCCCGCACAACAGCGTATCCGTGCGCGATGGTGCGGCCTTGCGCAGGATCGATCAGGCAGACGTTTCGAATCAGCGTCCTCAAACTCCCGCCCCCTCTGCCGACCGCATCCGGTCCGCGGCGCACACACACGGCTCGCTCGCGGGCGGCCCCGCAATGGCCGCGAAGAACAGGCGTCGCAAACGATCTACATTTCGCCCCATTTCATCCAATACTTCCTGGTGCGTGAGTGGCGACCCGGACAAACCGGCGCCGTAGTTCGTGACCATGGCCACGCTTGCATAGCAGATTCCCGCCTCCCGGGCCAGCACGACTTCAGGAACCGACGTCATCCCCACAACGTCTCCGCCCAACTGGGCGAACATGCGGATCTCGGCTGGCGTTTCGAAGCGCGGTCCCTCTGTGCACACGTACACCCCGTCCGGAACCGCGGCCAGTTCCAGACGCTCCCCGGCCGCGCGCAGCGCGCTGCGCAACCTCGGGCAGTAGGGCTCTGTCATGTCCACGTGCGTTACGGGCTGCCCACCATCAAAAAATGTCAGGGGCCGCGCTTTTGTGAAATCGAGGAACTGATCGAGGATCACCAGCGATCCCGGCGCGAGCGACCGCCTCAGGCTCCCGACCGCCGCGGTGGCGAAAATCTCGCGGACGCCCAGCTGTCGCAGGGCGAGGATATTGGCGCGATAATTGATTTCATGCGGCGGCACACTGTGCTTCTGCCCGTGGCGCGGCATGAAGGCGACTGTGCGGCCCTTGTGCGAACCGACGACGCACAGCGCATCGCCGTATTCCGTATGTATGACGTGCTCCGTCGGATCCGTCAATAATTCTGCGTCATATACTCCCGTCCCGCCGATGATGGCGTACTGCGCATGCGGCATCCGAACTCTTCCTTTCCGGAGTGGTCTGCACATTGCGGTCTGTTGAGGCGAGGTCTCCCCAGTGTAACATACGGATTCTACGCGTGACGACCGTGCAAAGGGAGAATGACGCCGCGGGCGTCGGCGGTAACGACAAGGGGGGCTGACGAATCGACCGTGTAGACGTCGATCCACATCTCGTACAACCGATCGGCAAACTCGGTCAGTTCAGCCTGCTTGCGCAGGCGCTGCGCGCCGTCAATGATGATCGCCATCCCGGGGTCTAGCATGGACAGCGTGTGCGAACTGAGATCGTCGACACGCAATTGATCGAGATCGACGATCAACACGTCTTCCTCCGGCGGATGCGTCTTGACCGCCTCCTGCGCCACCTGGTAGGCGACGCCCACATCCATGTACGGGACCTTCACGTGGACAACGGCGAGCGTTCGAGCGTGGGTGTGCGGTTCACGGGGCAGTACGTGCACGTCGACGACGCCTGACGGGATCGCCGCGCGCCTGCCGAAGGCCAGCCAACGTATGCGCGACGCGCCCGCGATCAGGGCCCGTTCATGGCCTGAAGCGCTGGCGGCGCCCGTCGGAGCCAGCAGGATGAGCGGGGCTGTGCAGAACGTCGCGAGCCGTGCGGACAGGTCAATCAGTTGCCGCTGCGTCACGGTTGTCGGCACGCCGTAGAGCACGAGAACGCTCGCGCGCACGCCCGCCAGCCCGCGCTCCGCCGCACCTGGATCCGGCTGGCGGCCGGAGCGCGGGGAGAATCGCATCGCGGCCGCAAACGGCAGCGCCACGATGCTCGATCCGTCTGCCGCCTGCACGGTGATGCTCGAGAGCGGCCTGGCCTGCACGGAGAGTGTCGACTGTTGTTCCGCCATGGCGTGCGGTGGCGTCCCCGGGGCGGCCAAACAGCACATGAATCCGACGAGCACAGTGAGCAAACGCCGCATCACGCCTTTGCCGCCTCCCTCTGCCCGTTCGGTGAGCGCACTCAAGCAAAGTATTCACATTGTCACCTAAAGAATGCACTCGCCCTCGCGCACGACTCTTCGAGGGTCGCCGAAACCACGTCCACCTCCGGCAGCGATGCGAGAAACGTCCGCCCGTAGCGCGCGGACACCAGTCTCTTGTCCAGCACAAAGACAACACCCCGATCGGACTGGGTGCGCACGAGCCTGCCGAAACCTTGCGTAAAGCGGATGACCGCCCTGGGCAGACTGAAGTGGGAAAACGGTGATTTCCCGGCCGCCCGCAACATCTCGCTGCGGGCCTCGACGAGCGGATGGGTTGGGACAGGAAAGGGCAATTTGACGATCACGAGGCAGGACAGGTCGTCGCCGCGGATATCGATGCCCTCCCAAAAACTGCTCACCCCGAACAGGACCGCTCGCGTTTCGCTGCGAAACTGGTCGATCAGGTGGTGCTTTCGATGCTCGCCCTCGCCCTGCACGAGCAGGCGAATGTCCGACTGCGCCAGCCGCGCGCGCGCCCCGGCCGCGACCTCGCGCATCATCTGGTTGGCCGTGAACAGGATCATCGCCCGGCCCTGCGTCGCCCTGGCGATGCGCTCGACCGCCGCGGACACCATGCCGGTGAAGGCCGCGTCACGTACCTCGGGCATGTCGGTCGGCACGAAAAACTTGACCTGGCGCCGGTAGTCAAACGGTGAATTGACGCGCAGCGCCTGCGCACTAAGCGGTGGTCCCGACAAGCCCAGCGGTTCCAGGGCCGGTTCGAAGCGACCGCCTACGGACAGCGTCGCCGACGCCAGAACCACCGCCTCCTTCCTGGCGAACAGCGTGGTTTTGAGGATCTCCGCGACGGACAGGGGGGCCAGGTGCAAAGACAGCCGAAGCCCCTGCTCTCCGCCGCGGGCCGACATCCAACTCACGAAACCGTCCGCCTCGCGGCGCTGCAGGGTCACGTCGGCGCATACGCCGAGAGCCGCCGCAAATTCCGCAACGCGCCCGAATACATCCTCGCACCGCCCTTCGGTCGCCTCATCCAGTTCCGCCCCGCTTCTCCCGTACTGCGCGGCGATGTCGGCGAGCGCGCGTTGGCGGGCCGCGACCTGCGTCGCGCTGCGGAGCACATCCCCGTACGGCGGGCCTGCCGCAAGCATAGAGGTCAGACGAATGTCGGCGCTGTCCTGCGACATGTCCGCGCCCTCCGCCCGCACGAAGCGACTGAGGACGGCGAACAGCTCGTCTATCTCCTTTTCCGCTTCCCTCATGGAGAAGGCGCACTGTTCAAGCAGCTGTTCACAGACGGCAAGTCCCGCCGCTCCCGAGTCGCGCAGCCGTTCCAGGTGGCGTCGCAGCGAGAGGACCACCCCGCCTTTGGGATACATCATCCGCGCGATCATACGGCGCAGGGCCTCCCACGTGACATCGGCTCCCAGATGCGCCGTCGCCTGCCCTTCAAAGTGGTGCGCTTCATCGATTATCAGATACTGGTAGGCGGGCAGCACTCTGTGTTCGGTGACGAGGTCGGAAATGACGAGCGAGTGGTTGGTGACGACGATGTCGGCCGCCGCCGCCCGCGCCTTCGCGCGAAAGTAGTGACAGTCGCGGAAAAACGGACACTTTCGATGGATGCATGTCTCCGTTTCACTCTGAATGCGTTGCCAATATCCGCGATCCCTGACGCCCATGGCAAACTCGGCGGCGTCACCAGTCTCCGTTTCCGTCAGCCACACGGCGGCCGCCAGGTAAAAGTCGCGCTCGGCGGCGTCGAGCATGCGCGCCGCGTGCGTGAAGTCTGCGGCCTTGCGCAGGCACACGTAGTGATTGCGGCCCTTCATGACCACGGCCGTGGCGCCCTCGACCACCTTCTGGACGGCCGGCCACTCCTTGCGCCGCAGTTGCTCCTGCAGCGCCGTCGTGTGCGTCGCGACCACGATCTTGCGCCCGCTTTGCCTGGCGTAGATGGCGGCCGGCAGCAGGTACGCCAGCGATTTGCCCGTTCCGGTGCCCGCCTCGACGGCGAGCACACGCGAAGCCGTCAACGTTTCGCTCACGGTGCGGATCATCTCGTTTTGTCCCGGCCGGACCTCAAACGGTTCGTCTCCCTGCGCGAAGACGGCCTTGAGCGCCGAGACAGACTCGCGCGCCAATCTCCGTCCCGTCGGAGCGTCCCGGCCGACCGCAGGGCTGCGGCTGCCCGTCTGCTGTGCCGGGGCGGGCCGAAACGCCAGGCCGCCGACCACCTTTACGCCGTCGGCCTCCGCCGCACCGCCTTGCGCCGCGCTCTCGGCCGAAGTCAAGAGCGCCTGCCACGCCTGTGAGGGCAGTCCGTCCAGCAGGGCGTGGATCGTGGCCTGCGGCAGAGCCGCCAGGCGGCGCCATAGTTCACACGCAAACTCCGGCGCGGCGGCCGGTTCTCTTCCGTCCCGCACGGCCAGGCGCGGCGCCGCGATGCGCGCGAGGTCGCGGATGAGGATGGCCCGGTCCGCCGTGAGCGGCGCGTAGCCGAAGTCCTCCACCACACGGTCGAGCATGTCCCGCTCACGCCCGGAACAGAGCAGTACGACTGGACCCGCGGCGCAAAAGGCCTGCGCGGCGATCCATGCGCGATCGCCGCGCAGGGTGGCCGTAACCGCGCCCGACAACAGGTACTCGCCGTCGCGCGAACCGTCGACCAGATCGGCTTCCAGGAACTCCCCGTTCGGGGCTCCTTCTACGCACTTCACAACCCGCAGCCCTTCCAGGCGCGGCTGGTCGGCGTCCCCTGCCATGCGTACGCCAAAAGCATAGAAACTCAATCGCGCGCCTCCGTCTGAACACCACCGATGACACCAGTATCGGGAAGTCCGTCGGCAGTGTCAATACCGGCGGCCTGCAGCACACTGCCCAGGCAGAGCAGGGCGTCGCGGTCGCGCGCGTCCATGGCGAGCGCCGTCGACAGACAGCGCAGCGCAGCGCGCCACTTGCGCCGGTCGGCGAAGATGCGCGCCAGTTCCGTCAGGCCGTGTACCTTTGCCCGATGGTCGTCCAGCAGCAGGACCCGCCGCAGGAGCGCGATCGCCGTGCTCCGGTCGCCGCGCAGGACCGCGACGCGAGCCAGGCCGGACAAGGGAACGAGGGGATGCGCATGGCTGCGCAACAGCGCGGAAAACACGCGCTCCGATTCATCGAGCCGATCCGCGAGGCACAGACCGTAACCGAGTTGCCCGAGCCGGCGCTCACTGTTCGGATCCAGGCAGACCGCCTTCTTGAGCAGACCGACCGCCTTCACCGGTTCCCGCCGCTCCAGGGCGATCCACGCGAGTCCGGTGATCGCCCTGGCATCCCGCGCGTCGCTGGTGAGCGCCTGTTCATAAAGCGCCGCCGCCTCGTCGTGCTGTCCCGCGTGGCGCAACACCTGCGCCGCTTCGCACAGAATATCCCCCTCATTGGGCGAGAGAATGACAGCCTGCCGATAGGCATCGACCGCCATCGCTGTCTTGCCCGCTTCGAATTGGGCGGCGCCGTGGACGCGCCATGCCTGCACGTCGCCGGGAGACAGTTCCATTGCCCGGCGCGCGTGCCCTGCGGCCCGTTTGTAGTCTGCGACTGCGAAAAAACAGACAGCGGCGTTGAAGTGGGCGTCCCCGTCCCCGGGCCGCGCCAGGACGACGCTCTGCAGTTCCTGCGCGGCTTCAAGAAATCTGCCCGAAGCCGCATACAACTGCGCTTTCGCTTCCCGCGCCGCGCTCAGCAGTGCCTCCTCGGCGCTTGAGCGTTCGACGACCGACAGCTGCCGTTCGGCTTCAGCCGCCTCCCCGCTTGACAGATGGCAGAGCGCGAGATACAGCCGGGCCACGGCTAGGTCAGGATCCCGTTCAAGGATGCCTGCGAACGCCCGCTTGGACTCTTCGAACATGAACAGGTCAAAATAGCCGAGGCCCTTGCGAAACAGTTGAAGGCCGTCGGCCGTGTCCAGCAACGACGATGTCCCGTCGATCCAGTTTTGCGGTGAACGTCCGGTTGGCGCGGCGGATGTCCTGGTCTTTGGCGCGACACTCTGGTCGGCCGCAGTCAGCTGCGCTTCCCGGCCGATTCTCACGCGCGCCTGCGGGGCGGCGTCCTGCGCACCGGACGCTCCGTGCGACGCGCCGCCCGGAGCGCCGTACTCTTCGAGCAGGTCCTGGACCTGATCTTCAAAGGACACCCACAGGTCGAAAAACCCACTTCCCATCGCGCGCAGGGCGTCCAGTTCGTCGCACAGGTAGCGCCGTTGGTCCTCGTCCGCGTACGCCAGTTGGCCCGCGATCCTCTCCACCGCAAAGTACAGCCGCTCGAACTGCCGCTCAAAGAGCATGCCTGCCACCGCCATCGTTTTCCCGGTAGACTGCCCCGAGCGGCGCGGTTCCATGCGTCGCAATGAGCCGTCATCGCGTCAGCGGCGCGAGAAAACAGTCACGGCGCGCACGTCAGACCAACTCCACATTGTCGATCAGCCTGGTCTTGCCCACGAACGCAGCCACGGCGCACACCGTCGGCCCGCCGTCCGCCACGGTCCGCACTGGCTGCAGGGACTCGCCGTCGACAAACGACAGGTAGTCGAGCCGGACGAGGGGCTCGGCGGCGACCACGCGCAGCGCCACGTCGCGAAGCGCCGCGGTCGACCGCTCGCCTGCCTGGACGGCTGCGGCCACGCCGGCAAGCGCGCGCCGCAGGACGGGCGCCGCCTTGCGCTCGTCCTGCGACAGGTACACGTTGCGCGAGCTCACGGCCAGGCCGTCCGCTTCGCGGACCGTTTCCACAGGGACGATCTCCACGGGAAAGCGCAAATCGCGCGCCATCCGGCGCACGATCCTCCACTGCTGCGCGTCCTTCCTGCCGAAATACGCGCGCTGCGGCGAGACCAGGTGAAACAGGACCGCGAGCACCGTGCACACCCCGTCAAAGTGCCCCGGCCGCGAGGCGCCGCACAGGTGTTCGCCGAGCTGCGCGACGTGCACCGTGCAACGTCCGCCGTCTTTCCCGAACAAATCGTCCGCGTCCGGCGCGAACAACAGGTCCGCGCCCGACTGTTCCGCCAGGGCGGCGTCGTGGGCGAGATCACGCGGGTAGGCCGCAAAGTCCTCGTTTGGACCGAATTGCAGTGGATTGACGAAGACGGACACAATGACCGTCCCGCACTCGCCGCGCGCCTGTTCGATCATCCGCGCGTGGCCCGCGTGCAGATAGCCCATGGTCGCCACGAACCCGACCGCGCCGCCGCCGGCGGACTCCCGCAA
This sequence comes from Bacillota bacterium, assembly GCA_021821225.1. The sequence continues at coordinate 44,700 of JAKACR010000002.1, forward strand.
CGCCTGTCGCTGTTGCACAAATTCCCGCACGGTGCGACAGATGATCACGTGGCGTCACCGCCTGATGGACCCTCGGCGTCATAGCTGTATTGGGCAGACGGAAAGACACCCCTGCGCACTTCCTCACTGTAGGCCGCGACGGCGGCGACCGACAGGGTGTACAAATCGGCGTACTGCTTCACGAACTTCGGCGACCTGCCTGGACGCAGCCCGAGGACATCGTGGTACACCAGCACCTGCCCGGAGCATCCCGCCCCCGCGCCGATGCCGATAGTCGGAATGGCCACGGCCTGCGTGATCTTCTCGGCAAGAGGTGCGGGAATGCACTCCAGCACCAGCGCGAAAGCCCCGGCGTCCGCCAGCGCGCGCGCGTCGTCGAGCAGCGCGCCGGCGGCCTCCTCCCCTCGCCCTTGAACGCGAAAGCCGCCAAATTGCAGCACCGACTGAGGCGTCAGGCCAATGTGCCCGCACACCGGTATCCCCGCCCGCACGAGCGCGCGCACGTGGTCCGCCTGGGCGCGCCCGCCCTCGAGTTTCACCGCGTCGGCAAACGCATCGCGCATGATCGCAGCCGCGTGGTCCAGCGCGCTGTCCTGTGACCCATGGTACGTCGCGAAAGGCAGGTCGACGATCATCATGGTCTGCGGAGCGCCGCGCCGCACGGCGCGCGCGTGGTGGATCATGTCGTGCAGTGTGACCGGGATGGTCGTGTCGTAACCCAGCATCACCATCCCCACCGAGTCGCCGACAAGGATGACGTCCACGTCCGCCGCCGCGACCGTCGCCGCCTGCGTCGCATCGTAAGCCGTCATCACAACGATCTTTTCATTCATCTCACGCATGCGCCAAAGCGCCAGCGTCGTCCGCTTCTTTTGTGGCAACGCCATCCGCTCCTTCCTGTGCAGTCAACCGGATCCGGTCAACAGCCGGATCAGATCAGCATCGTGCGCGTCCCGAGTTCCACGATCTCGCCGCTCGCGACTTCGCACCATTCACCGCGTCCCGTGACGACCTGCAGCGTCCCCCGTTCCGTAAGGGAGTGCGCCATGCCTTCGATCACGCGGTCACCCTGCGCAATTCTCACATAGTTGCCGAGCGTCGCGCAGTGGCTCACCCACTCGTCGCGCCAGGCCGCAAATCTCGCCCCCGCCAGGGTGTCCGCGTAGACCTCGTGGATCTGCTCGACAATGCGGGCGCACAACACGGCGCGGTCAAACATCCGGTCCGCGCGGATGCGCAGCGAAGTGGCCCGCGCGGCGATGTCCGGAGGAAAGTCCGCCGCCTCGGTGTTCACATTCAACCCGACCCCGATTACCAGGTACCGCCCGCCGCGGTTCGCGCACAGTTCGGTGAGGATGCCGCACACCTTCCTGCCCTCAAGCAACAGGTCGTTCGGCCACTTGAGTCCCACGGCGAGACCCGTGGCGGCGACGATCGCGCGGCGCACCGCGACTGCGGCGAGAAGCGGCCACTCGGCGTACGGCGCCTCCGCGCCGGATGGATAGGACAGCGCAATCGACATCAGCAGTCCCGCGCCCTTTGGCGACGCCCACTGCCTGCCGCGCCGCCCCCGTCCGACGCCCTGTTCGTTCGCCGCGACCAGGAGAAACGAGCCGGGCGGACGATCCATGAACAATTCCTGCGCCGTGTCGTTCGTCGAACCCACCGTGTCTTTCACGACCACCTCGACGCCGCGCAAGGCGGCGTCCAATTCCTTGCGAACGGCGGCGGCTGAGAACAGACCGTCCACGGCAATCCTCCTTCAAGCCTCAAACGCTGTGTCTCACCGTTCCCCCGGAACAGTGCGCCAGTATGCGTTCGTACAGGGCTTCATACTCGCTCACCTGCTGCTCGCTGCTGAATTCGCACGCCCGCGCCCGCGCGGCGTCGGAAAATGCGTTCCACAGCGCCGGCGACTGCAACAGGTCGAGCGCTCCGCGCGCCATCTCCTCAACGTCGCCGATAGCCGAGAGAAAACCGGTTATACCGTGTTCGACAACCTCGGGAATCCCGCCCGCACGGGTGCCGATAACGGGCACCCCGCACGCCATGGCCTCCAGCGCGACAAGGCCAAAACTCTCCTTTTCCGACGGCAGGAGCAGAATGTCCGCCGCCGAGAGCAGCGGCGCCACCTCGTCGCGCTGACCCAGGAAGTAAACGTCCCGGCCCATGTTCTCGCGATGCGCCTGCCGTCTGGCCGCGTCAAGCTCCGGACCTTCCCCCACCATGACCAGCTTGGCGGGCATCTCCTCGCGAACGCGGGAAAAAATCGAGAGGACGTCCGGGATGCGCTTCACGGCGCGGAAATTTGACATGTGAAGCAGGATTTTCTCGCCGTGCGGCGCCAGGTGTTGCCGCCAATGCGTGTCGGGAACGCGCACGAACAGTTCCGTGTCGACAAAGTTGTACACCTTCACGATGGGACAACGCGGCTGAAAGAGCGCCCTGGTCTGTTCGATCAAGTCCTGCGACACCGCCGTCACCACATCGCTCTTCTCGATCCCGAGGCGGACGGCGTCGCGCAGCAGCGGGTCCTGCGCGAGCACGGTCACATCCGTCCCGTGCAGCGTCGTCATCACGCGCACGTCGTGGTCGCCGACCATTTCCCGCGCCAGAAAGGCGCACACCGCAAACGGAACCGCGTAGTGCGCGTGCAGGATGTCGAGGTCGTAGTTGCGGATGACGTCCGCCATCTTCGCCGCGAGCGCCAGGTCAAAGGGAGCGGATTGCAAGACAGGGTAGTTGGCCGTCTCCACTTCATGGACATAGATGTTCTCCTGGCACATCCCGAGCCGAAACGGCATTCCGAACACGATGAAGTGCACCTCGTGCCCCCTGGCGGCGAGCGCCTTGCCCAGTTCGGTGGCAAGGGCGCCGGATCCCCCGAGCGTTGCATAGCAACTGATCCCAATACGCACATGACCACCCTCTCCCAAAGAACGTCGCGACGTACGCGCCAAGCGGCACTCGCGCTCAGTTGTTCTCGTCCGCAAACAGTTCGCGCCACGCCAGATCGCCGCGCCAGATGCCGCGCAGCAGCATCTCGGCCGTGGCCATGTTGGTGGCGACCGGAACATTGTGCACATCACAAAGCCGCAGGAGGGCGATGATGTCCGGCTCGTGCGGTTGCGCCATCAGCGGGTCGCGCAAGAATACCAACAGGTCCAGCCGGTTTTCCGCGATCAACGAACCGATCTGTTGGTCGCCCCCGAGGGGACCGCTCTGGAAGCGATGCACCGCAAGCTGCGTCGCCTCCGTGATGCGCAGGCCGGTGGTGCCGGTGGCAAACAGTTCATGTCCTTCAAACAGACTGCGATAGGCGATAGAAAAATTCACTATATCATCCTTTTTTCGATCGTGCGCCACAAGAGCAATGCGCATTCCCTCTCCCCCTGTCTCCCGTCAGGCCGCTGCCGCGGTGCGGCAGACCTTCAAAACAGAAAATGCTCCAACCCTTCGACGAGACCGCGCGCCGTCATGACACTGCGCACGCCAAGCAGGACACCAGGCATGAAACAGTGCCTGCCGAGGGAATCGTGACGGATCGTCAACAACTCTCCCTCCCCGCCGAACAGCACCTCCTGGTGCGCCACCAGGCCAGGAAGGCGGACGCTGTGCACAGGAACGCCTTCCACGAGGTGAAACCGCTCTGATTCCACCGAGTGCTCGCTCCGCGGGGCCGATTCGGCTGGGCGCGCCGCCCGCTCATCGCGCATGGCCGCGGCCATGCGCTGCGCCGTCATGCGCGCCGTACCGGACGGCGCGTCGCGCTTGCGGTCGTGATGATACTCCACGATCTCCGCCGCGGAGAGATAACGCGCAGCCATCGCCGCAAAGCGCATCATGAGCAGCGCGCCGACCGCGAAATTCGGCGCGTACAGTCCGCCGATGCCGCGGTCTTCGAGGGCCGACGAAAACCGCTTCAGTTCCTGCGGCGCAAAGCCCGTCGTCCCGATGACCGGCCGCACCCCCTGGGCGATGGCCTGTTCCACGGTGACGATGGCAGCCTCACGGTGCGTAAAATCAACCAGGACGTCCGGCCGGGTCTCGCTGCAACAGGCCTGCGCGTCCGTGAACAGCGGCGGTCCGTCGGACCATTCCCCGTCCTGCGCCCGCCGTCGGTCGATCCCCGCCACCAGTTCCATCCCCGGGGCCGCCGCGACCGAACGCGCGACCTCCTGCCCCATCTTGCCGCGAATGCCTGCGATGGCAACGCGTATGTCCGCCATGGCTCTCACTCCTGTTCCACACTGCCGGATCCGGGTGCGAAATCTTCGATGCGCGCAAAGCGGTCTCTGTCGCGCGTGCGGAATTTCTCCATCACCGCATCGTGCGCATCCTGCAGGTCGATCCCGAGCGAGTTCGCCAGACAGGCTGCCACAAAGAGGATGTCACCCAACTCCAGGGCGATGTCACCGTCCGGTTCCTCCGGCTTCTTGCGTTTCTCGCCGTACGCATGGTTGACTTCACGCGCGAGTTCCCCGACTTCCTCGGCCATCCGCACGACGAGCGTCATGGGCGGAAAATAGCCTTCGCGAAACTGGCCGATGTGCTCGTCAACCTCCCTTTGAACCTGCCGCACACTCTTTTCCACCACTGTACCTGACCTTCCTTCCGACAGTATAGCGTTATAAGTCATGGACAGCCATCATACCGTAAACCTAAGGGTGTCCACTGCGCGCAAGTGCCGGGACGGACAAAAAACTGGCATGGGAGGTGTCCTGGATGCACCTGCGCGGCAAGCAGTGGGGGACGGTCATGATCGCCGTCCTTGCCGTCCTGTTTACGCTCGCTCTGGTCGTCTACCCGGAACAGGGCCTGGCAGCGGCCGTCTCGGGGCTCAAAGTCTTCTGGGATGTCGTGCTGCCGTCCTTGCTTCCGTTTTTCATTCTATCTGAGATCCTGCTCGGCCTGGGCGTCGTGAGCGCCCTTGGCGTCCTGCTTGAACCTCTGATGCGGCCGCTGTTCAGCGTCCCCGGCGTCGGCGCCTTCGCTCTGTCCATGGGGCTGGCGGCGGGCTATCCGATGGACGCGGTCATTACGGCGAGATTCCGGCGCAGCGGGCTGTGCACGCGCATCGAAGGGGAACGGCTCCTCGCCTTCACGAATACGGCGGACCCACTGTTCATGTTTGGCGCCGTGGCGGTGGGCATGTTCAAGTCACCCGCGCTCGGCGCGCTGCTGGCGGTGGCGCACTACGCATCCGCCGTCATCGTGGGGCTCACCTTCAAACTTTATGGCCGCCGCGAGGAGGCCCGGTTGCAGCGCGGGCGGGCGGACACCGTGGAGCCCTTCCTGTTCCGGCGGGCATACCGCGCCATGGTCAACGCCCGCGCCGAAGACGGCCGGCCGTTTGGCAAGCTGCTTGGCGACGCGGTGAGCGATTCCATCCGCACGCTGCTCATGATCGGCGGTTTCATCGCGTTTTTCTCCGTCTTCCTGCGGGTGCTCGGCCAGATCGGACTGGTCGCTGTCGCCAGCGTTCCGCTTGCCGCGCTGTTTGCCGCCATGCACATGAGCACCGACCTTGTGTCGCCGTTTATCGCAGGATTGTTTGAGATTGACATCGGTTCGGCGGCCACCGCGGCGGCGTCCGCTCCCCTCGTCGAACGCTTGAGCGTCGTGAGCGCCATCGTCGCCTGGAGCGGACTGTCGGTCCATGCCCAGGTGGCCAGCGTCCTGACCGGCACAGACATCCGCATGCGTCCGTACTTTCTGGCCCGGCTCTACCACGCGCTGATCGCGGGCGTACTGACGTACATCCTGTTTCACATGGGTTTTGGCGCGGGACGCTCCGCCTATGTCCCGCACGCCGTCAGCGCGATGGCCCCGCTCTTCGCGGGCGCGGCGCAGCATTGGGAGATGGCCGGGATGGCCCTGTCAACCTGGGCGATCGTGCTCTCCGGCAGCCTGATCGTGTCAATCGCCGTGGCGGTTGCCAGGCGTTGGCGGCTCGCTGTCTGGCATGTGCGTTCATGACGCCGGGGTCGGGCCGATCAAGGTCAGCAGCGCGATCGTGTTGCGCGACGCATGTGTCGTCACAGACAGGTGGAACGCGCGGGCGATCACGGGGAGCGACGCGTAGACCTGCCCGCGCCAGAAGAACGGTTCCTCCGCCTGTGACGGCGCCGCCACGCGCGCATTGTCGACAAACAGGCCGACGCCCCGGTACTGAACCGCCCCTGGCGCCGTCCGGGAGTTCACCGCGACCGACGCGCCATGAACCGATGACCGGGCCTTGGTCGCGCCGGTCGGGGCAGCGGCGGGCGTGATCGTCACAGTGTCCGTGTTGCCCTCGAACACCGCCTGGAAACCGAGCGCCGACGCCACCTGCGCCACGGGCAGGCAGATCTGGCCGCGCCAGACGACCGGTGGAGTGGACAGTGCGAGAGGCCGCCCGTTTGCGCTCACACGGTACCCACCCGTCGTCAGTTCCCCGCTCCCCGCGCCAAACGTGGCGTATGGACGATAGCGCGCGAAGACGTCCCGCAGGTCACCCGAAGGCAGATACCCTGCAGCGGGCCGGCCCGACACCGTCTGAACCCGGACCGCACGCGCGTAGCCAGGCGACACAATGCGCACCGTTGTCCCCGCAGCCAAGACCGTGGCGCGTCCCGTAAGGCCGCCTTGCCCATACAGCGCCGTTGGTCCGGAAAGCGTCGCGTACCGCGCCGGCACGAGCGACGCCAACTGGCCTGGCGCCCGCAGCGCCTGGACGAGACTGGCCGCGATCACCGCCTGCCCCGCGGCAGTCGGATGAACATCGTGTTCCAGCACCCGGACGTCGACAAGTTGCCGACCGTTAAACAGCGAGTACACATCGATCACAGGCAACTGGAACGCGGCCGCCACCCGCGTGACGACGCGGTTCATGGCGCCTATGCTCTGTTCCGATTGCCAAAACAGGGGAGAACCCGGAGGCAACGGGTCGTACAGGTTCAGCAGCACGATGCGCGCGTTGGTGCGGGCCGCGACGGCCCTGATCAACTGCGCGTCAAGCGTGGCGAAGCGCGCCTCCGCCTCGCGCAGTCCCCTTGTGACGGCAGCCGGAAGCGGCCGCTGGCTTGCCAGATACGCGCCCGCGATCTGCAGAAGGTCGTTGCTGCCAATGTCGATCGTCACGAGCCGGGCCTGGCGCAGTTGCTGATTGTATTGGCCTGTCGTGACCAGTCGCAGCAGGCCGCTGGTCGTGAGTCCGGGGATGCCGTTGTCGACCGTATCGTAGCCCAGCGCCGTGCCCGCGAGAAACGGGTATGCCTGGACGGAAGGGACGATCTGCGGACCGCGAGAGAGGTTGTAGCCGAACGTGATCGAATCCCCGAGCGCTGCGTAGAGAGGACGGGCCGTGCCGGTCGAACGGGGCGCCGCGGCAGGCGCAGACGACGAAGCGGCGGCCGTCCCGGTCAGAAGCGACAGCACGAAGACCACTGCGGCGGCGGGAACGAGTCGACGGAACAGGATCGCAACCAACCTCCAAACCGCGGGCGATTTCGCACAAACGATACGTCTATCCCGAAAAATACGATCACATCTGCAGCGCGCCATCTGCGGCGCCCGATGGAGTCGCATTTTCATGATCCGCTCTCGTGCGGATGCGCCGCACATGGCGGTCTACCCTGACATTATACATGACTCAAAACGCGCGGTGGGTCACGAACTGGTCCACCATGACAGCCAGGCCGACCGCCAGCGTGTAGTAGCCGAAAACGTTGAGCCTGCCGCGCCGGACAAAGCGCGTAAAGAAGAGGATCGCGGCGTACCCGGTCACGGCGCTCGCCAGCATTCCCGTCCACAACGCGGGCGAGAGCCCGCCCGCCGGAAGTCTGCGCACTTCCAGCAGCGTCGCCCCGGCGATGGCCGGAATGGACAGCAGGAAGGAAAAGTCGACGGCCTGTTCGCGGCTTACCCCGAGTGCGAGCGCGGTCGCCATTGTCAACCCGGAGCGCGACAGCGCCGGCATGATGGCGGCCGCCTGCGCGCAGCCGATCCACAGCGCCCGCCGGCCTGTGATCGGTTGCCCGGCACCGCCCGCCCCCGGATCGCGACCGGCCTCGTCCGCTCGTTTCGCCTCGGCCCACAGGAGCAAAAGGCCGGTCAGCACAAACTCGATCCCGAGCGTCGCCCCGGAATGGAAGACGCGCGCGAACTCCTCCTCCAGCGCGACGCCGGCAAGCACGGCCGGAGCCGTACCGATCAAGAGCAATAGCGTCAGCCGGTTCCACGGCCGTCTGACGAGCCGCCACAGCGTCCGGCGATAGGCGAACACGACAGCCGCCAAGGTTCCAAAGTGAAGAAAGACGTCAAACGCCAGCGAATGCGCGGCAATGCCAAAAACACGGCTCATGAGCAGCAGGTGCCCCGAACTGCTCACAGGCAGAAACTCCGTCAGACCCTGGACCGCTCCAAGCAACAACCCCTGCCCCCACTCCACTGGCCATCACTCCCTGCCTCATGTGTATGGCCGCATCCATATGGACATGCCACGCGGGCGCATGGTTGCGGACAGGCAGGAATACGTATAACCAGACAAACCTTGCAGGCGGGGTGAGGAGCCGTGTCGCGCGATGAATGGAAATTGGCGTTGCAAATGGGCGCCACGTATATCGGGACGGTCGTGGGCGCAGGATTCGCCTCGGGTCAGGAGGTCCTGCAGTTCTTCACCCGGTTCGGAGCCTTTGCCTGGCTGGGAATATCCCTTGCGACGGCGCTCTTTGTGCTCCTCGGCGGCTTCATCATGTCGCTCGGACGGCGACCCGGCGCGGGCACGTTCGGCGCCGTCTCGGCCACCCTGCTCGGGCGCGGGGCGAGCCGCGCGGTGAGCGGCGTGCTGTTGCTCATGCTCATTGGCGTGACCATCGCGATGGTCGCCGGAAGCGGCGCACTGTTGCAGGAACAGATGGGTCTGCCGTTCATCGCGGGAGCACTGCTCGCGGTGATCATAACAGGCGCCACCGTCGTGGCCGGCATGCGCGCCATTTTGCTTGCCAATTCCGTCATTGTCCCGTCCCTGTTGCTGTTTATCACGGTCGTGTTCTTCGTCGCCGGCGGACAGCACGCGGGGGCCGTACCGCCCACGGACGCGCCCCCGGGTGCGTCACCGTGGCTGCACGCCGCGGCGGCCGCGATCACTTACGCCGGTTTCAATGTGGGGCTCTCGCTCACAGTGCTCGTCCCGCTCGGGCGCGTCGCCCCGCGCAAGAGGACGCTGTGGAGCGGCGCGGCGCTCGGCTCTCTCGGTCTCGGGGGCATGCTGTTTCTCATGCACATGCTGCTGACGGCGAATCCGTCCGCGGTCGCGTTTGAGGTCCCCATGGGCCGGATCGCGCAGACCCTGCCCTGGCCGCTGCGCATAGGATTTCTCCTCGTCTTGTGGGGAGAAATCTACTCGACGCTGCTGGCGAATGTCTACGGCATCGCGCGGGAGTTGCAATCCCTCCTGCGGATCCCGTTTCGCGCCGCGACGACGGGTGTCCTGTTCACGGCGCTGGCGGCGTGCCAGATCGGCTTTGCGCGCATCGTGTCGATCGGCTATCCTCTGTTTGGCTACGGGGCGCTGATCATTCTCGGCCTGTTGCTCGGCCGGGCAGGTGAACTCCGCGCCAAGCGGTTATAATGGAGGCGTGTTGAACGGGGGGATGGCGGATTCTGAAACGCTTTGTGCCGTACGCGATGATCGTGATCGGAAGCTTCGTGTACGCGTTGGGACTCAACGTCTTCATTACCGCCAACGGGCTCGCGGAAGGCGGACTCATTGGACTGTCCCTCCTGCTGTACTACAAGCTGCACATCCTCACGGGGGTGTCGTTTTTCCTTTTCAATATTCCCATCCTCATCGTCGGATGGCGCTTTTTTGGGCACAGCTTCATCGCCAAGACGCTCCTTGGAGTTGCCTCCGTATCGCTGTTCACCGTCCTGACCGTCCACAGCGGCCAGCCTGTGCACGACCGGCTGCTCGCCGCCCTCTACGGCGGCGTCATCTGCGGCGCGGGACTCGGACTCATCTTTCGCAGCGGCGGCACGACAGGCGGCGTCGACATCCTGGCGCGCATCGTGCGGCATTACAAGGGCTATTCGCTCGGAAGGCTGCTGTTCGCCTCCGATGTGGTCGTCATCTCGCTGGTGGCGGTCATCCTCGGCAAGGAAGTCGCCATGTACTCCCTGGTCGCATTGTTTGTCTCCAGCCGCGCCATCGACTTTGTGATCGAGGGCGCTTCCAGGTCGCGCGCGGCCATCGTCATCAGCGACAGAACGGACGCCATCGCGCGCCGAATCCACGCGGATCTTGGCCGCGGAACGACATTCCTCCAGGCCACGGGCGGCTATACGAGCAACCCGAAAACCGTCCTGTACTGCGTGGTCGGCCGGCACGAAGTGGTCCGGCTGCAACAGCTCGTGGAACAAGAGGACGCAAACGCGTTCGTCGTGCTAAATGATGTGTACGACGTCATGGGTGAAGGGTTTACCCGTTGATTGCGCCGCGCAGTTGCAGGACCATCTCCTGCCACAGCATCCGGCCGCGCTCGACCGTGGCTCCCTGCGCGCCCCACTGCGCCGCGCTCTGCTGTGACAGGTCGACCAGCCGGCTGGCAATGGCGAGAACCAGCGACGTCTCGAGTTCCCCGCCCGGGACGAACGGGACGTCTCCCTCGGCATGCGCCGTCAGCCCGTCGCGCCACCATACGAGCGTCTTGAGACGGTGGCCGGAGCCTTGCAGCGCCTCTCGCACAAGGGCCTCCTTGGCGAGCGAATCGGTGAGCACGACAATGCGGGCCAACTTAAGGTCCTGCTCGATCTGCCGCACGTAGCCCTGCACAAAATCCGTCCAAGCGGCGTTTTGCAGGACGGCGTACGCCCGCTCCTCCCCGGGCGCGTCAAAACCCCACAGCGGCAACGACACGACGCGGCCCCCGAGGGCCGCATCCAACCCGTCGCGCAGCTTGCGCAAAATGAATGCGCCGGCGCCCACGGGCAGGTGGGGCGGACGCGCGGCCATGCCGCCGCACACGGCCAGCAGCGTATCACAGTGCGCAGCAGCCAGCCGCAAATCGGACACAGTCAACTCTTCAAAGCGCATGAAGCTCCTCCTTGACGCCCCGCCATACCAGGGGCGGCGCCTCCCATCCATTATACTCCGCCACGATGCTCCACTGCAGGACTTTTCCCGGCTCCGATCCGCCGCCGTGCAGACGAAAGAGGACGCCGCCTGGGGCGCCCTCCCGTCGTTTTTCCCTGTCATCCGCACCGTCGTGTACTCACGCCCTCATACTCACCGTCACATGAGGGGCCGACCGAACTCCATCATTTCATTGGCATAGAACTCCGGAAGTTCAAGCGCGCTGTCGTCCTCTTCGTGCTCAAGGCCAAGGTCGTGCAACGCATCCTGTACCCCGGCGAACATGGCCCGTTCCGTCTCCTTGTTCAGCGAATCACTGGCAAACAGCGCCTCGCGGATGCCCTTGACAGCGGGTCGCGTCACATAGGACACATCCAGGCCCGCGCACACGAGCCCGTGAATGACGCCGCGCGTCGCTTCACGCACCGAATACGGATGAAAGGGCACCTCGGACTCATACAACCCCAGCATTGCTTGGGCGGATGCATCCGTCAGATCGGCTATCCGTTCCTCATCTGTTCCAAGGGCGCTCAGATACATCGTAATCTCGTGTGTAATCACGGGCGCGATGCCGTGTTCTGAACTCACGGTCTCGAGCGCCATACCGTGCTTCACACCCTGACGAACCTCCGTGACCATGGGCTAGACCCGCCTCTCCTCAGTTTATTTGGCACCTGGGGACGCAAAAAAACCGCGACAGGGCAGTCTAGGTCACGGAACAAGAAAACGTGGCAGCCTCCAACATGGCTTCTCACTCTCCTTTTGCCTACGAGGTTAGCTGACGGGTTCGGGTTAAGAGATCCCCTACTGGACGGACATGTCCAGATTCACCCCAACTGCTCGGTTCCCCCGTTTCCGGTTCCCGGAATTCGGCGTGCTGGTTGGTAGAACAACAAGCTATCAGCTTGCAGAGTGATCATACACGAAGTTTTCGAAAAGCGCAATACCCCTGCGGCAACGTCTTCTTCTGTTCGCGATCGCTCCGCCCCGGTCCGACGCATGAAAAGAGGCGAAGCGAGAGCGCAAAAACACCCGACTGCAAGCGCTGTCATGTGCCGAAAACGGAAAAACTAAAGCGTCGTCGCGCGGCGTCAAGGGGACGCCAGGTCCGCGAACTGTCGCGCCAGACGCGAAAAAGTCTCCCGGTCCCCCTGGTCAAGCGCCTCGTCTATGTCCGCCCGAATCGTCTTCAACCGTATCTCGCGCTCTACGTGGTCAAGCCACATCTCGGCCTCAAGAGCGGTCAGCAACTCGGTCGGGGTCAGGCGGAACGTCTCGGCGCTCTCCCCTTCCAGGACAGCGGTGTACTCCTGACAGCTGCTTCGATCCTGAAAGTAGAGTGTCACGAAAATATCTTCCTCGGGATGACTGTGCACGTCAAGGAAGGCCTTCTCGACATCGGACGTCACGCGCTTGTTCTTATAGAACTTGAACGCGGTCATCTGCACACACGTGGTGGACATCAGCAACGCTTTGGGCAGGTGGCGAAAATGATCGGTGAAATGCACCTTCGCCAGCAGCTGCTCGCTCGAAGCCAGGTACTGCAAGAGCCATTCCGCTTCAGGGTTCTTCAGTTCATAGTGCTCGAGAAACCACTGAATGAACTGCTTCTTGTCCGCGGCCGTAATCATGTCTCGCATGATCGTTCTCCCCCCGAGGATCAATCCCGCCGATGTCGTGACAGCCATGAGCGATGGGTCCATTGTTCTTTTTCTATTCGCCATGCTCGTCGGGCTTTCCTCCTGCGGCAAAGAATTTCACACTCGTGGATCACGGACGGGCAGAACTGTCCACGCGAACGAGATACCCCATTTTCTCCAAGAAAGACTGCAGGTACGGCGCATCGCCCGGAGGGAACGCCAGCACGGTGGGCGTGACTTCCCGTAAGAGCCGGTCCGCGACAGGCGCCAGCCGGCGGACCTCGTCGGTCGTTTGTTCGTCGCGCAGCGTGATAAGCACGACCGTGCTCAAGGTCACCTTGCCATACGCCTCGCACCACTGCACAACAGTGCGTTCGACGTTGCCAGGCAGGGGACAGTCGCAAATCGCGCGCAGGAAAGACAGCATCCGCTCCGCGCTAAACCCCAGTTGCAAGGCGCGGTACACGCTGTCGCGCGTCAGCCGGTAGACGCGCATCCGGTCGCTTTGGACGAGCTCGGCCATCATTTGCAATTCCCGGCCGACGGCGGCCTCCGCCGTGGCAGGCAGCAAGACTTCGAATGTCGGCTGCACCACCGCCCCGACGCGCGGCGGCGCCTCGTCCGCAGCCTCCTGCAACGCCTCTCCGCCCCCCTTGCCAAGGCACCACGCGGCCCCTTCGGGCGTCAGTCGATACAATATGGCGCCGTCCTCCGCCGATCCGCGCGCCAGAACGCCCAGGTGCACCAGCATGCCGAGAATCCGCTGCGCCAGAATCTGCTCGGTTGTCTCATAATAGTACGCCTCGATTCCGTCGGCCCATAGATTACAAAGCGAATCCGCATAGATCCACGCGCGGCGCGTCAGTTCCGCAATGCGCGCGACGACGGTGCGCAACATGGGGATGGCGGGGCGATAGGTGCGCAGCCAGAAGCGAAAGAGTTCCTGCCCTCGCGCGCCCTCCGGCAGTTGCAGGTACGCGTCGATCGCAGCGGATTCTGCGCACAGCCGCCCGTCGGCTGTCTCGACCAGGCACCCGCGGGCGTACAGGTGATCGTACAGCAGCGCCAGGCGGTCAGGATAATCGTGAAATCGGCGGCCAAACCCGAAACGCCAGCCGACCTGCTGCGGCAGGACGTCTTCGGAGACTTCAAACAGTTGCAGCAGTTGGATCTGCTGCCGGCGGAAAACCACCCCCTCCTGCGTCAGGCGCACGTCATGGCGCAGCACGTAGAGCAGCAAGGCCGCCTCGTCGCGCGCCAGCGCAAAGCCGTCCTGGCGGTACGCGACAGGCGCGCGCACGCTCGACTGCACCCCCACTTTCATGGTGCGCGACGCAAGATCGTACAGCCGCCGCCAGATGTCCGTCGGGCACACGTAGACCGTTCGCGACCCGACGCCCGTCGGGTACACGACGCCTTCGCGGGCGAGCATCTGCAACATATCCCTGGCCAGGACTTCAGCCTGCCCCGCCCCCTGCTCCTGTCCTGCGCTCCCCGGGAGGAACGGTCCGTCATCCCGGGACGCCGACGAGGGCCGTTTGCTGCCGCGCCCCACCCCGCCCTGCCGGCTTCTCCCGCGTTTCCCGCCGCGTCCGGAGGACGTCCGGACCTCACTGACAGGGGGAGACATGACGCGATCCTGCAACGGAACCGTCTGCTGCGCGCGAACGAGCAAGGCGACCAATTCCTCTGTCGCGTAGCGGTCGCGGCCGTCGAGGGCGATTTCCTGCAGCGCTGCCATGACGAGCGGATGCGGATGCAACGCATAGCGCTCGTCAAGGTAGCCAGGGTCGCAAAGACGCTGCAGGATCTCCTGAAGCAGCGCATTCTTACTGTACATCGGACAATCCATACCGTGGTGTTCCGCGATGCGCCGCAGATTGACGGGATCACTCTGATTCAGACATTCCGCAAGACGCACGACGGATCCACCCCATTCGCATGATACAATCCTTCCATTATAAGGATTCACCACGCCAATGGTTCTATTCGCTTCTCCAAAACAAAAAAGACTCGCCCATCGCTGGCCGAGTCAAGAGAGAGATACTGAGGAATGGAGAGCAATGCACATCCTCACCATCATGATATGGGCGCCCGTGGCGGAAGTCAACCGCCTGTACGTCCCGCACCCCGTCAAACGCGGCGGCGCGTCACGGGCGGTCCGCGATTCGATAGCCGTGCGACTGCAGGATGTCGATCGCCCGGTCATGGTCGTTCACCCGGTCAAACTGCAACAGCAACTGCCCGTCGTCGCCCTCCCGACTCTCCAGGATCCCGATGTTGCGGATGCTGACGCCCTGCCTGCCGAGCAAGGACGCCACTTCCCCGATCACGCCTGGCTCATCGGGCACAGACACCGTAAACGAGTATGCCGAGCCGATGGCTCCGGTAGCGCGCGCTGGCAATGCGTCGCGAAATGAACGCGCCGCAGCAAAAAACCGCTCCAGTTCTAGGGAGTCGCCCGCCGCGAGCGCGCGCTTGAACGCGTCGATACGCGCCGCCCAGTCATCCAGCAGCGGCGCGATCTCCCGTTCATTGTCAAGCGCGATATCACGCCACAACGCGGGCTCGCTCGAGGCGATGCGCGTGATGTCGCGAAATCCGCCCGCCGCGAGTTCCGGATAATGCTCGCTGCCCTGCGCCAGCCCGGCCACCTGGTTGACTAGGGCCGCCGCGACCACGTGCGGGACATGGCTGATCGCGGCCACCACCCTGTCGTGCTCCTGCGGCGTCATGTGCGTCACGCGCGCCCTGGCGTCCCGCACCAGCGACTCGAGATCAGCGAACGCCGCACCATCCGTCGCACTGTCGCGCGTCAAAACATAGACGGCATTCTCCAATAATTTTGCATCCGCCGCAAGAATACCCGACTTTTCCGACCCTGCCATCGGGTGCCCGCCGACGTACGCCGCGCGCGACAGACAGCGCGCCGCCTGCTGCGCAATGGTCACTTTGGTGCTGCACACATCGGTGACAATCGCCCGCGGCGCAAACAGGTGTTGGTGCTCCCCCAACTCGCGCATCACACCCATCGCAACCGGGACGGGCGTCGCCACCACGGTGAGGTCCGCCCCTCGCACCGCCTCGGCG
The DNA here is from genome assembly GCA_021821225.1 of Bacillota bacterium. The sequence goes on from JAKACR010000002.1 coordinate 60,543, forward strand.
AGCGTCGCGGACTCGTCGATGGCGCCTCGCATCAGGGCGGCGGCAAGCGTTCCGGGATCAGGATCCACGCCGACCACGCGGCGCACTCTGCCCGTCCTCCTCAGGGCGAGCGCAACCGAGCCGCCGATCAGCCCGCACCCAATGATGCACACCCGCCGGAACACGCGACTCACGAGACGGCCCCTTCGCGCACGGCCGCGTGCGCCAGACCCGCGCAGAACCGCTCCAATTCATCCATTTTCTCCTGCAGCGCCGCTTCGTCGCCGCTCCGGACGGCCGGCTGCATCGCGCCGCACATGCGTACAATCGCGCTCCCTACGACCACCCCGTCGGCGTACGCCGCCAGTTCGCGCACATGGTCGGCGGTGCTCACGCCAAAGCCCACAGCGGTCGGGACCGTGGCGTACCGCTGCACCGTCTCGACAAACGAGCGCAACTGGTCGCTGAAGTTGCTGCGCTCCCCCGTCACGCCGAGCGACGACACGCAGTAGGCGAAACCCTGCGCCCTTGCCGCGATCTTCTCCACGCGCTCGCGGCTTGTCAGCGCCAGCAGCGGAATCAGGGCCACGCCGTCCGCGTTGGCCGCCGCCAAGAGTTCATCCGACTCCTCAAACGGAAGATCGGGCACAATCATTCCGTTCACGCCGGCTTCGCGGCATGTCCGCGTAAACGCCGGGGGACCGGCCTGGATCACGGGATTGGCGTACGTGAACGCGATCAGGGGCACGTCGCTGCGCGCGCGCACCGCGCGCATCAGATCAAACGCCCGCGACATCGTCATACCGCCTCGCAGCGCCCGCTGCGACGCCTCCTGGATGACGGGGCCGTCGGCCAGTGGGTCCGAATACGGAATCCCGATCTCGATAGCGTCCGCATAGCGCGCCAGCATGAGCGCAATCTTCACGCTTGTGG
>JAKACR010000345.1 GCA_021821225.1 Bacillota bacterium
TGTCGAGTTATCCGATCCATGCAGTGAGTGCCTCCGCGCAGGACGCCGTGTACGTGGAGGTTTGGCCGCCGATGGTGCGCTATCGCCACCTGTGCGCGCTCATCGAAAGGGTGAGGCGGGAGGCGGCAGGAACGAAGCAGGTCATCCTGGCGGCGTATCTGAAATCCTTTCGCGCCGAGCGGGAGACGCGACCCGATGCGATTGCCAGAAGCGTCCTGCTTGTAACAGCCGTGATTTTTGCCAGCGGCGGCTACCATCTGCTGCTGGGCGAATCGGGAGAGATGCTGGCGGAGGCCTACTACCCCGACTACAACCCCATGATTCCCGAACTGTACGATCCCCTGCGCGCGCTGTACGACATCGTCACAGCGGACGCGGACCTGCTGTCCGCGCCGGATGTGGTCGATGTGTCCTGGAGCTTTGTCGGCGGGATCAACGAGGAGATTCTCATACGGGGCGCCCCGATATCCGTGGAACCGGACACGGGAACGGTGTGGGTGCGCGTGACGCTGACCCACAGGGGGTTGGTCCTGCATTTCATCAACCTGTTGTGGGTGGATCACGAGGAATGGAACTCGGTGCACCAGGAACCGTTTCGATCGACGCCGCCGCTGGATGTATCGATTGAGTGGAATCATCCGGTGGATGGCGTTTATGTGCAGCGCGCCGAAGCGACGGGGTGGATCCGCGCAGACATGGACTGGAAATCGCATGTTCGCGGGAAGGCGTTGCATCTGACGGTGCCTTCATTTGACGTGTGGGCCATGCTATTTGTTCCGTACAACACAGATTCAGAAAGCGCCAAATGATAAGGGTGGGTTGGCAATGCCAGACGAGCGAGTCGAGGATGTCAAAAGGGCATGGTGGAAGGAAGCGGTGGTGTATCAGATCTACCCGCGCAGTTTCATGGATAGCAACGGCGACGGCATTGGTGATTTGCAGGGAATTATCGCGAAGCTTGACTATCTGAAGTGGCTGGGAATCGACGTCATCTGGCTGAGTCCGGTGTATCGGTCTCCCAACGATGACAACGGGTATGATATCAGCGACTATCGCGGCATCATGGAGGACTTTGGCGCCATGAAAGACTTTGACGCGTTGCTGGAGGGTCTGCATAGACGGGGCATGAAACTGGTGATGGATCTTGTGGTGAATCATACATCGGACGAGCATCCGTGGTTTTTGCAGGCACGAAAGAGCAAAGATAACCCCTTTCGAGATTATTACATTTGGCGATCGAACGAGAACGGCCGCCGCCCCAACAATTGGGCCTCTTTTTTCGGCGGCTCTGCGTGGGAACTGGACCGGACGACCGACGAGTACTACCTGCACCTGTTTTCCGTCAAACAAGCAGATCTCAACTGGGACAATCCGAGTCTTCGGGCGGAGATCTATGACATGATGAGATGGTGGCTCGACAAAGGGGTGGACGGGTTTCGCATGGATGTCATCAACGCCATCTCCAAGGTCCCGGGCCTGCCGAACGCACCTGGGGAGGGCGACCTGGAGTGGGGCGGTTCTTTGTTCCTGAACGGTCCTCACGTGCATACCTACTTGCGGGAGATGAACGCCGATGTGTTGTCTCGCTACGATATCATGACCGTGGGCGAGACCCTGTCCGTCACGCCGCAAGAGGCCCTCAAGTACGTCGGGTTTGATCGTGAGGAACTGAACATGGTGTTTCAATTCGAACTGATGGGCATCGATTCTGGGCCTGGCGGCAAGTGGGACATTCAACCGTGGACGCTGAGCGAGTTCAAGCGCATCGTCAGCCGCTGGCAAACGGAGTTGCACGGTTGCGGGTGGAACAGCCTGTACTTGAACAATCACGACCAACCCCGCCTAGTGTCCCGATTCGGCGATGACGGAGCCTATCGCGTACAGTCGGCCAAGATGTTGGCTACCCTGTTGCATACTTTGCAGGGAACGCCATTCATCTATCAGGGTGAAGAGATCGGCATGACCAATGTGCGGTTTCCCGATATTGAACACTATCGGGATATTGAGACCCTGAATTGGTATGCGGAACAGATGGAAAAGGGTGACCGATCCATCATGGCTATCATGGAAGCCATTTACAGCAAAGGCCGCGATAACGCCCGCACCCCGATGCAGTGGAGCGATGACCCCCAGGCTGGCTTCTCGGCGGGGAAGCCGTGGCTTGAGATCAATCCCAACTACCGTGAAATCAATGTTACGCGACAGATGAACGATCCGGAATCCGTCTTGAATTATTATCGAAGATTAATCGAACTTCGACGGAAAACCCCTATCCTGATCTACGGAGATTATACATTGCTGAGTTCCGACCAGGAGGAGATGTATGCTTTTGCGCGGCGGCTGGGACGTTCGCAATTGGTGACTGTGTTGAATTTTACGTCCGAAACACAGACTTTCTGTTGGCCTCTGGACATGGCGCCAAGGAATTTCGAACTGATTCTTTGCAATTACGTCTGTGATGACAGCGTAGCCGACACGACGGACACGACGGACACGACGGACACGACGGACAGAGCGGTTGACATGCGCCCTTATGAGGCGAGGGTGTATTTGGCGTGATAACACAGCAGATCGATGCGGGGGGATATAAATTGAGAAATGGTTGGGTGAGCAAAGGGTTGGCCATCATGGGCGGCGGAATGCTCCTGGTCACGACGCTTGGTTTTTCAGCCGTTCAAAAGACCGCTATGCTTACTTTGCAAGCGCGCATGACTACGAACAAGGCCCGCTACAACCCTGGAGAACCCGTCAAATTCCAAGTGTCCGTAACCAATCCGAATGCGGAGACCTTGTCGGGCAACCTCTATCTTTCCGTGAATCATTTGGCCAAGCCGGTGGGCTCTCTTTCCCCCCAACGCGTTTCCGTTCCGGGCAAGAGTTCGCGGATCTATGAGTTGACGTGGACTCCTCCCACAAAAGACTATCAGGGATATTTCGTGGGAGGATCCATTCAGTCGCAAGCAGGAACCATCCTCGCAAGGGCTGCCACGGCGGTTGACGTTTCATCGAGTTGGGCAAAGTTCCCGCGCTACGGGTTTGTATCCGAGTATCCCCAAATGTCGAACACAGCGGTGAAAAATGAACTGGATCAACTGAACAATTACCATATCGACGGG
>JAKACR010000346.1 GCA_021821225.1 Bacillota bacterium
CGCTCGGCAGGCGGCGCACGGGCAGTTGGACATACGCCGCAACGCCGAGTATGACAATGGCGAGAAGGAACATCAGCATCGCGATCGGTCGCTTGATGGCCACGCGCGTCACGTTCATCGGGACACCCCCCGCGAATCGGCCGGGAGCGCCAGAGGCGTGGGGGCGCGGCGGGCGCGCATGCGGGCCAGCCACTGTCTCAGGTCGTCAAAGTAGGTGTACAGGACGGGAACCACGACAAGCGTGAGCAGGGTCGATGTCGTGAGGCCGCCGATCAGGACGACTGCGATCGGGATGCGGTCGGACGAGCCGACTCCCGTGCGCAGGGCGAGCGGAATCATGGAAAACACCATGGTCGAGGTTGTCATCACGATCGGTCGCAGGCGGGTTTTCCCGGCCAGCACAAGCGCCTCGTTGCGCTGTATTCCTCTGCGCATGAGCTGACCGGTGTAGTCGACGAGCAGGATGGCGTTTTTGGCGACGAGCCCCATCAGCATGATCATCGCCATGAATGAGAAGATATTGAGCGTCTGGCCAGTCACCAGCAGCCCGAGAAACGCCCCGACGGTAGCCATCGGCAGTGAGAACAGGACGACAAACGGCGTGACGAACGATTCGTACAGCGCGGCCATCAGCATGTAGACCATGATGACGGACAGCGCGAACGCCTGCAGCAGGGGACCGAACGCCTGCGTCTGCTGCGCGATCTGACCGCCGAGCGAGATGCTGTAGCCGGGCGGCAGCGTCAATTTGGCCAGTGCGTGGTTCACCTGCTGCGCAACCGTGCCAAGAGCTGGGTTGTTCGTGCCGGCCGCGACCACCGCCGTCAGTTGCCGGTTGCTTTCATTCAGCGATACGGGACCCGGCGTCAAAGAGACAGTTGCGACTTCGCCGAGCGTGACCATCTGCGCGCCGTGTCGCGTGATCGGGATCTGCCCCATTTGCGCCGGCGTCATATGGTTGCCGTTTTGCAGGCTGACGACGATGTTGGTCTGCGAGCCTCCGCCGGCAGATTGCAGTGTCGACGCGACCGCGCCACCGATGGCGGCCTGCGCGGCCTGACCGATCAGCAGGGCGTTCACCCCGTAGGCAGACGCCGTCTGGTTGTTGACGTGGATAGTCCAGATGGGAAGGCTGGCGGCGGTGAGATTCTGGACGTTCGTCAAATCGTGAACGTGCGCGAGCGCGCCCTGCACCTTTAGAGCGAGCGCCTGCAAAACGGTCATGTTCGGTCCGGCGACGACAACCGTCACGGGCGCGCTGCCGCTGACGACCAGCGGATTCGGCACGTCGGTCTGAATCTGCAGGCCGGGAACCGTCTTGGCCATGCGGTCGATGTGGGAGAGCAGCGGCGCGATCGGCGGCAGGGCGGAAGATTGCCATGAACCGAGTGTGATGCCATTGGACGGGAAGAGGCCTTTTTTGCGCCCCTTGCCTTTCCGGCCGCCTCCGCCCTTACCGCCTCCGCCTGGCGTGGCCGACACTGTGCCGCCGGATGCCGCGCCATTCTTGACGCCCGCGTTGGCCGTATCTGTCGCCCCTGCCGTGTGTGCCGCCCCGCCAGCGCGCAGTCTGCCACCCCTTCCTTTTTTCTTCTTGGCGCCGCGCTTGCCGACGCGGCTGGCGGCGGGGTTTTGCAGTCCTTTCGCGCTGCGCACGACAGTCAGCACGGCGTCGTTCGTGGCGGTGATGCCGGACAATGACTGGCCTGCCGTGGCGAAGACAGCCTGGATGCCGGGCAGCCGCTTGATCTTGTGCGCCAGCACCTGCATTGCCGCATCCGTCGTACGCAGCGACGTGCCCGTCGGCATCTGCGCGTCAATGCGGAACACCTGCGGGTTTTCCTGGGGCACGAACGCCGTGCCGACCCAGCCGAGTGGGATGAACAGCGCGCTCAGCGCGAGCGCCGAAACGGCGATGGTCATCACGCGCAGCCTGTGGCGCAGCGCGCGGCGGATCAGTTGTTCGTACCATGTCTGCAGACGCGCGACAAACCGTGGAAATCCGGGAAGTCTCAGCCTTGCGCCCAACCGGGACGCGCCGTTTGCAAAGGCGCGCAGGACAGTGGACAGGACGCGCACCCGCCGCGGCAGGAGAGGTGGCGCGCCGCTTTGTGCGTCAGCGCTGCCGACAGGCGGGCTGTCTGTGTCATTCGGCGGGACGCCTGTGTCGGCGGCCGCTCGCTTGGCGCGCAACCAGCGCGACGCCAGCATGGGCGTCAGCGTGAAGGAGATGAACAGCGAGAACAGTGTGGCCGCCGCCACGGTCAGGCCGAATTCCCGGAACAACTGGCCGACTGTGCCGTGGACGAAGACGATCGGGATGTAGACAACGACGTCCGTCAGCGTGATGGCCACGGCGGCCGCCCCGATTTCCATCCGGCCGCGCACGGCGGCGGTCAACGGATCAGCGCCCTGTGCCAGATGGCGATCGATATTCTCCAGCACCACGATCGAATCGTCGACGAGGATGCCGATCAACAAAGACAACGCCAGCATGCTCATGAGATCGAGCGAGAAGCCAAACGCGTACATGACTGTGAAGGTGGCGACGAGGCTGGCCGGAATCGCGCACAGCACGATCAGCGTGTGACTGAGCCTGCGCAGGAAGATGTACAGCACGAGCGACGCCAGCACGACGGCGAGAATCAGGTCGCGCAGGACGGCGCTGAGCGCCGCGCGCGTGTAGACGGTCGTGTCGGCGATGACGTGCAGCGCCACGCCGGGCGGAAGGGACTTGTTGAGCCCTTGCAGTGTCCGGATGACGCCAGATTCGACCTGCAGGCTGTTCGCGCTGCTCTGCGCGGAGACGGAGATGCCAAGAGCCGCCCGGCCGTTGAGTCGGTTGATCGTCGTCGCAGGAGCATAGCCCTGCGTGACGGTCGCGATCTGTCCCAGTGTAATCGACCACTCCGCGGCGGGAACGGTCGCTCCGCCCTTGGCCGCGAATGGCGCGCCGGTGCCCGCGGTGTTTTGCAGCGCCGTCAAGCCGCCCGCCCCCGCGCCGCCTGGCGCAAGACCGCCCTGCATGGCCGCGAGCGCGGGCAGGCCGATCGCGGCCGCGCCGCCTTTTGGCGCGGCGATCGGGATCACCACGCCTTGCAAGGCTTGCACGGAC
>JAKACR010000037.1 GCA_021821225.1 Bacillota bacterium
GGAGAGTGAGTTTGCGCTGACGGGGCGGCTCGCAAAGGCCCTGTGGGAGCGGGGAGTCGAGCCCATTGTGCTGCTCGTGGCGGGAGATGAACGGGCGCGGCTGCGCCGTCATCCCCTGCCGACCGCACAATCGGTCGAACACTATGGATTGCTGGTCGTCTGCGGCAGGCGCCAGGGACTGGTGGCGTCCGCCACGCGCAGCGTCGCGTTTGGCAAGCTGCCGGACGATCTTCAGGAGCGGCAGGCGGTCGCCGGTTATGTCGATGCGGTCGCCATCGCAAACAGCCGCCCCGGAGTGGCGCTCGACACCATCTTTTCACGCATTCAGCAGGCGTATGCCGAACGGGGTTTTCCCGGGGAATGGTCAATGCACCACCAGGGTGGAATCGGGGGATACGGATCGCGGACGCAGCTCGCTGTGCCCGATGCGCATGTGGTGCTGCGCCCTGGAATGACGATGGCCTGGAATCCCACCGTGACGGGTGCGAAGAGCGAGGACACCTGTCTTGTCGGCCGGGAAGAACCGGAGATTCTCGGCGTTGCGCCGGGCGATTGGCCGACAACGGCACATCGCGCGGACGGCATGACCCTGATGCGGCCCGATGTACTGGTGAGATAAGAGGGGAAGATCGGCGTGGAAACGGCAGCGATGAAGATCGGCTTTATATGCTTCGGGCGAAGCACTTTTGACGTGGTTGCGGCGCAGAAGATCAAGGCGCGTTCAGAAGAAGTCCTGCTTCAACTGGGAGAAAAATGGGAATCTATTTCAGAACTTGTGACGACGCCCGCACAGGCGCAACAGGCCGCCGACCAATTGGTGGCGGCAGGCGTCGAGACCTTGGTTGCACAATTCACCACGTTTGTGGACGGACGTTTCATTGAATTGCTGGCGTCCCGTCTCGGCGTCCCCGTGCTCGTCTGGGCGCTGCGCGAACCTGGAGGACACGGGGAACGGCTCGCGCTCAATTCTTTGACGGGCGCCAATATGGCCGGCGAACGGCTGCACCGTCTGGGAGTTCCATTTCGCTTGATTTACGGCGATCCGGGCGAAGCAGGGACGGATGAGCAGTTGCGCCGGGCGTTGCGTGTGCAACGGGTGTACACCCGCCTGCGCCGCTTTACCGTTGTGACGGTCGGGGATGCGCCGGACGGGTTTTTCTTCTCGTCCCCGCGCCCCGAGGTCCTGCGACAGCTCGGCGTGCGGGTGGAGAACCTCGATTTGCACGATACGTTCCGCCGGGCGGGCGATGTGCCGGATGAGCGGGCGCGGCAGGTGCTGTCCGAGGTCAGGAAAAAGGTTGTCGGACTGGACCGTCTGGAGTCGGATACCACGCTCAAATTTGCGCGACTGCACGCCATGCTGTCAGATGACTTGCGGCGGCTTGGCGCGGACGCCTTGGCCGTCCGTTGCTGGCCGGAATTTTTCACCGAGTTTGGCGCTGCGGCATGTTCCACGATTTCCGCTTTTACCGATCAGGGTGTGATGGGAGCGTGTGAGGCGGATATTCTTGGCGCATTGTCGATGGCCGTATTGCACGAGGCGGCGGGCGGCGCGGCCTATCTCGGCGATCTCGTGGAGATCGACGAGATAAATGACGCGGTGGTGTTCTGGCACTGTGGGGCGGGAGCGTTTTCACTCGCACGGCAGGATACCGGAGCCGTGGCGGGCAGGCATCCCAACCGCCAGATCGGCTTCACCCTGGAGTTCGGCCTCAAGCCTGGCCGCGTGACGATTCTGCGCGTCGGGGAGGAGCGCGATGGAAGCGCGCGGGCGCTCATCGGAACCGGTGAGGTGATGGACGAACCCCAGCGTTTTCTTGGAACGTCGGGCAAGGTGAAGCTGGACGGCGGGGACGTCATGCGGCGCACGCGGGCGGTGATGGAGGCGGGGTTTGAACCGCACTACGCGTTGGCGTACGGCGATGTGGCGCAGGAATTGAAAGAGGCGTTCCGCCTGTTGGGAGTCCCCGTCACCGAATTTTGACTGGCAGCCCGAATGTTTGCTGGGCCAGCGTCACGTGCCAAACCAGTGGTGGGATGACGGTTGGCACGAGTCTTTTCAAGATGGGAGGCGGTCGGACTGCGCGTCGCGATCGGACAGTTTGGCGGGCCGACCGCCGTGATCAACGCGTCGCTTGAAGGAGCCATCGCGACCCTGGAGGAGGCGGGCGTGGAGACCTGGGGCGTCTTCGACGGCCCGCACGGACTGGCAAAAGACCATCTGCAGCCGCTCGACAGACTGGAAATCGGCGCATGGACATGGCTGTCCCGTACGCCGGGAGCGGCGCTGCGGGCCGGGCGGGCGGCTTCCTTTGACGCGACGGCGGCATTGGCTCACCTGAAACGCCACGCCATTGACGCACTCATCGTCATGGGAGGCAACGGGACGATGGCGCTGGCGCAGGCGCTGCAGGATGCCGCGCGCTCCGACGGCTGCGGACTGCGCGTGATCGGCGTGCCAAAGACGATTGATAACGATATTGCGGGCGTCGATCACGCTCCGGGGTTTCCGAGCGCCGCGAACTTTGTCGTGAAGGCCGTGCGCGACCTGACCATGGACCTGGAAGCGATGACGGGATTTGAACAGGTGCGGGTTATTGAAGTGATGGGGAGGCGTACCGGGTGGCTGGCAGCCGCCGCGGCGTTCGCCCGCGCACTCTGGCTTGAGCGGGAGAAACAGTCGATGGCGCCGCACCTGATCTATCTGCCGGAACGGCCGATTGCGCTCGCATCGATACTGGAGGATGTCGAACGGACCGTCCAGTCCCTGGGCTTTGCCGTGATCGTCACAGCGGAGGAACTGCACGATCCATCCGCACAGGGCGCGGCCGCGGAGGTCCCTGCCGCTATGCAAGTGAGGCAGGGCGGCGTCGGGGCAATGATCGCGCAGGCGGTGCGGGATCATCTCGGTTGCGGCGCGCGTTATGAGAATCTCGGCGCGCTGCAGCGGTGCTGGGCAGAGTCAGCAACGGCGCTTGACCGGGAGGAGGCGTATGCGCAGGGCGCGGCTGCCGCCGCGCGTTGCGTTGTCGGCGATGGCGGCTTCATGGTGGGATTGCGGCGCGATCATCCGGAGGAAGGACTGTACAGTACCAGTCCGGTCACGTTGCCGTTTACGCAGGTGGCGGGGAAGGAACGGTTGCTGCCGGACCATTTTTGTCGGCTTGACCAGGAATTTTTGACTTGGATAAAACCGCTTATCGAGGGCATCCATCCCCTGCAGAGATTGCCGCGTCGCGTGGGCGTGGAATCTGTTCAAAAAGGGGACAGGTAAGACCCGCACCGTGCATTGGGACAGGGAATCAGATTGCTTGCTCAGGGGACTTCATCACATGTCCCCTGGGAGCAGCCGGACAGGCGAATCGAGCGTACGCTTTTGGGTGCGTGAGGGAGTATTTCTGGCGATGACACGGCAACGCGCCGGGGAGTTCTGCCCTCTTTTTGAACAACCTCTACCTGTATAAAGATCGGGGAAGGTGGCACACATGATTCTCACGAGTCTGGAATCAGTCGTGGCGGGGAGCAGCCTGGAACAACGCTGCGAAATTTTGCGGGAGGCTGGTTTTTCCGGCATCGACATACTCGGACATACGCTGGGGGAGCGCATAAAGGAGGTCAGGTCCGCCACGGCCGCGACGGGAATCCGTCTGATTGCCGTGTATGCGCGGCTCGGCGAACATACGCTGCTTGACGCCGGCGTGAACGCGCGCGCGCATACGCTGGATCTCCTGAAAGAGAGACTGGAGACGGCTGCAAAACTGGACGCCGAAGCGGTTATTTTTGTGCCGATTTTCGGTCCGGCGCGCATGCGCGCCGAGGCGGAGCGGATGGTCCTGCTCGCGTTGCTCGATGAACTGACGGCCTGGAGCGAGCGATCAGGGACAGGGGTGCCCCTGGTGCTTGAACCGCTCAATTCGCGCGATACGCATCTGGTCTATGACCCCCGTGAGGCTGTGGAGATTGTGCAGGCGGTCGGCAGTCCGCTCTTGCGCACGATGGTCGACACGTATCATATGGATTTGCAGGGATTGGACATGACGGAAGCGATTCGGGCGACGGCGCCGTACATGCGGCTTGTGCACCTGTCGGATACCGACCGCAAGCTGCCCGGCCAAGGACAGATCGACTTTGCGCGGGTGCTCTCCGTCCTGGAAAGCGTGGGCTACGACGGTCCGCTCGGCCTCGAATGCAACGGCAACCACGATCTGGAGGCAATGCGGCGGACAGCGGCTTATTTGCGCGAGTCCCGGCGATAAACCACCCGGCGTGCATGGGCTGCTCGACGCAGTTGGCGGTCGCGCTCAGGCTTCGACCCTACTTGACCGAGTGACGCCCGCCGCGCAAACGACGGGTGTCACTCGATCGGGCGCGGTCCACCGATCAGGAGCACGCGCCGCAGGGAGACCATCAGGATGACGGTGGCTGCCGCGCACAGAATGCCGAACGCACCGGCCAGGATGGCCGTAAGCGCCGTGGGGAGACTGCGGATGACGATGACGGGGAGACCACAGGCGACACCGGCCAGGTAGAACCGATCGGCCGCCGCAATCCACCGTTGCGGGACCATGTCGTCCAAAGCCGGCGCGGTTTTTCGCTCGGGACGATGGCTGAAGCGGTACTCGAACCACAGAAATGGGACGATCTTTTGTACATAGGAGAACGCGAGCGGCAGCAGGCCGCAGAACAGAAGGAGATACCCGGCCAAAAACGCGAGCCCGCGCCAGTTCAGAACGATCGACGCCAGGGCGAGAACGGCAGCCAGCAGGATGATGGCAAGCGCGAACAGCGCGGAGCGCATCGGCTTGACGAACGTTTTTCGCTTGCGGGCGCCGAGAATGCGCCGGGCGTCGACCGTAAAGGAGATCAGTCCGGCAAGGGCGGCGAGGCATCCCGCCAGCGTGAGCGCGTACATCGGTTGAGGCAAGCCGTTGCGCCAGGCGAAGATGGCGGGCAAGTGGGAAAAAAGCAGGATGGCGAGACCGCCAAACCACCATGCGGCCGTCTTGGCCGCCGATATCTTATAACCGTGCGATAACGAAAACATCGGGATAAACTTGTAGGAAATGATCATCACCAGGCCGGTCCAGAAACCGAGCGCCCCGGCGGCAATGTGGGTCAGCAACAGGGCGGGTGTCTCCGTTTCCGGTGAAAACGCCTGCCAGAGACCCGCCGCCGCAACCCAGACGAAAAAGGCGCCCGGCAGCCAGAGCAGGCGATGAACGTGCGTCTTGTTGCGGGCGAGGCGATAGCTTCGCGCAAGGAATGCGCCATAGGCGGCCAGGCCGGCCACGAGCAGGGAACCGCCCACGCCGACAAGGCGCCAGTCCCCGGCCACAAAGCCGCCGACCATGAGAATGACCGCGACGGCGTGGGCCGGGAGATGCCACAGTGCGACATGGCGCGGCAACGGCGGAGCCTGAAAGGCGATGCTCACCACTTGGTAAAGAACTCCCGCCGCGATGGTCAGCAGTCCGCCGAGCACCAGCGTGTGAATGGCGGCGAGCGATTCCGGCGTTCCGGCGCTCGCCTTTCCCCAGGTAGGCAGGCAAAACGCGCTGATGGCAAAGCCGAGAACACAGGCGGACAGACCGGCAAAGAGGTACCATACTGTCGGGCTCAATCTCTTTTTGGCGCTTTGATTCATGGAGATGAAACTCCTTTCGCAGCTCATGGAATCTGTTCAAAAAGAGGGCAGGGTTGACCCACGCAGTGCAATGGGACATGGGATAAACCGAGTGCGCAGTGGACATTATCCCATGTCCCTGAGCGTACGTTTTTGGTACGTAAGGGAGCATTTCTGGCGATGACGCGGCAATGCGCCGGGAAGTTCTGCCCCCTTTTTGAACAACCTCTCATAGAACGACTTCTTAAAGCATGGTAAGATACTTGTAGCATACATCATCCACCAAAGGCGCGAGCGATCCAGATCACAGGTGACAACAGGCGGCTGATACAGGCATGGTGGACTATTGTGCGCACGCTTAGTCATGCCGCGATTTTGGCGCGGGCAGAAACACTCCGGGAAAACTTCTTTGTGGCGGGTGAGGCGCGACATGAGCCTGCGGGATATTTCCGCCAGGATACGTGAGAGAAACGCTGAGATGGACCAACGATTTGTAAATTTTCTTCAGCGCCACATGGATCTAGTGCTTGCCGTGGGAGCGCTTGGCCTCGTCGTTTGGGCTGCCGCGACGAACCACCCAACTTATATGGTGGAGATCGCCGTGGTGGGCGCGGTCAGTTTCTTTGCCGGGTTTGTGGAATCCCTTGGATTGGCTTTGGTGCTGATCGCTTGGGGATTGATCCAATCCGCCCTCGACCATGCGGGGTTCAACATATCAAGCGGAATGATGCAGATATTCGGCTACGGCTGTGTTGCCTGGCTGGGGTTTCGCCACCGCGAGCAGCAGCGAAGGCAAAAACAGCGGGTCAATTCCAGCTTGCCGCATGCCGATTCCGTCATCCCGTGGGCGGTCGCCAACGAGGTGAGAACTTCTCTGGCGGCACTGCGCTTTTTGCTTTTTCCACTTGACGAACAGGAGACGCCGCGGTCAATCCGGCAGGTGACGGACGAATTGAAGCGTCTGGAAGATATATTTTCCGAGATCGAGCGGCAGGAAGCGGATCGGCGCGAGACGGAGCCGCATTAAATTGGCAGCGCGGCGGCGCGTCCGCGGCTGCTGGCGGAAGTCTACAGAGAAGGGGCGGTTGCAGTGACCGAGCCTGCGGCGCACAACAGTGGATTGGAACGGCAGGTTGGCGTAATTCCGGCGGGACTTTGGCGGACGCTCGCCGAGTATTCCGCCGATGCGTTGATACTCATGAATCGCGCCCGCCGCGTGCTGTATATGAACAGGTCCGCGCGAGAACTGCTCGGCGAGCCGCGTGTCGGGGCGTTGTGCGGCGAATTGCTGGGATGCAGGGAGGAGAAGACGTGCCATCTCATGGAATCGGGCGCGTGTTTCGGTCAATGCGTCCTGCAGAGCCAGCAACCGCTCACGGATGTTGAGATGACTGTCGTTGGCAGCGATGGAAGCGTGATTCCTGTCGCCGTATCGTATTCATACATTCCGGACGAAAGCGGGCAGGACTATTTCATGATGGCCATCCGCGACCAGACGGACCGTAAGCTTTCGGAAGCGGAACACCAGCGCGGAGAAGAGCTGCGCCTGACGCTGCGGGAACGGGAACGCCTCGCGCGGGATCTGCACGATGGCGTGGTGCAGGATGTGGCTTATGCGAATCTGCGAGTCAAACATCTGCTGCAAAGCGGTCAACTGGGACAGGAACTGTATGATGAACTCGCGGCTGTTTCCGGGGTCCTCGAACAGAGTTACCAGGAATTGCGTCAGGCGCTGTTCGACCTGACCCTTCATGCGCACGGTGGATTGACGGACTACCTGCGCAAGCATCTGGAGGACTTCGAGTTGCAGACGGGGATCGCCGCGCGTCTCGCGGAACAGGATGTGCCGGTGGATCTTGAGCCGTTCACGGTCGACCAGCTCGGCAAGATGGTGCGCGAAGCGCTTGCCAATGTCCGTAAGCATGCGCATGCGCGACATGTGAACGTGACGCTGGCCTGCGGCGGGAAACAATTGACCTGTGAAATCGCGGACGACGGCGAAGGTTTTGCGGATACGGAATTCGGGAATGTCCACTTTGGACTTAGGGCGATGCGCGAGCGGTGCGATATGCTTGGAGGCGAATTGCAGGTGAAGAGCTCACCCGGCCACGGCACGCGGATCACCATCGCGATTCCGGTGCGGCGTTGAATGCAGCCTGGCAGGGGATGCTTCCGATGCGATCCGCGTTTTTAACGGACGCCGCGTTGTGCGATGCGTCACATCGACCCGGTCTTGCTCCCTGTACACTGAATTGCGAATGGAGGGTTGTCGCGTGATTGATCTTGCGGAGGCAAGAGAAGCTTTGACCAGTGTCCTTGATCCGGAACTCGGGCTCAATGTGGTTGAATTGGGCCTTGTATACGAGATTGCGGAGCCGCGGGAGGGCGATCTGTACGTGCGGATAACCATGACGACGCCCGGTTGTCCCATGCACGACAATATCAGCGAGTCCGTGGAGTGGACGGCGCTGCGCGTTCCGGGCGTGGCTTCAGTCAAGGTGGATGTTGTGTTTGATCCGCCGTGGACGCCCGAGATGATGACAGACGAGGCAAAGGTCAAACTGGGATGGGCGTAGTGGCCCGCACATGCTGCGGGTTTTTGTCTGACGACGGGAAGATTGTTGGAGGGATGCAAAATGGCGAGACAAGTTGCCCTGCTGGACGTGCGTGACATATTGCGCAAAAAAGAGGAACCGTTCGCGCTGATCATGCAGAGCGTTCAGGAACTGGGAGAGCAGGACACGCTGGAGTTGCATGCGACGTTTGATCCCGTGCCGCTGGAACGCTTGCTTAGCAAACAGGGATTCAAGAATGTGGTGATGAAAGAAGCGGACGACCATTTCATCATCCAGTTCTACCGTGACGATGCGGCCGTTCCGTATTGGCACATCGACAATCGCGGGCTGGAACCGCCCCAGCCGATGCTCCGGTCGCTGGAACTGTTGGAGGCGCATCCGGAATTTGGCCAGGGGATGTGGGGATTGGAAATTTGGAATGAGCGCGTGCCGGCGGTGCTGCTTCCGGAATTGGAGGAACGCGGATATCAATTCGACATTCGCGACGAGGGAGAAGAGACGGTCGTCGTCAAGATTCACCGTTAGAGGTTGTTCAAAAAGAGGTCAGAACTCCCCGGCGCATTGCTGCGTCATCGCCAGAAATGCTCCCTCACGTACCCAAGAACGTACGCTCGGTCCGCATTTCTGGCTGCTTCCTTGCACTGCGTGGGTCAACCCTGCCCTCTTTTTGAACAGGCTCTGTTAGGAAAGAGCCGGCGACCCATCGTGGTTTCCGGCCCTTTCTCTGTCCGACGCGGTCGGCTAGGGGGCATGGGATAAAGTCCGCACAGCAGGCGCGCCCCCAATGTCCCCCGGATATTCGCGATTCACGACGCGCGCCGGAATTCTCCCCATACTTTGCGCAGGTTGATGACGTACAGCACCTCCACCGCAAATGCGATCAGGGCCACGCTCACGAGGATGCATCCCAGCGCGACGGCAGAAGAAGCGCGCAGCGGCACCGCGGCCGAGGTCACGACCACTCCCGCCGCAAATGCGAAAAAGACCGGGATGCTGTAACGCAAGGGCAGCAATTGCGACATCAGAGGGACTTTCTCCTTGCCTGAACGCGGGCCGTAGCGCTCGCTCCAGACAAGGAACGGAATGATTTTGTACGTGTAGCTCATGACGGTCATGGTCACGCAGCCCCAGAGGTAAAATGACACCACGCTCTGGACCTGCGCCTGCGCCTGCCGGAATGCGATCAGCAGAATGAAGGCAAGCAAAGCTGTCATGCCGAGCGCCGACGCGGCTATGACACCCATCATCGGAGGCTCGATCACCTTGCGCATGCGCTTTTTGACGACGCTTCGCAAATACCACAGGTGATTGGCGAGCGCCCCCGCGCCACACAGCGCCCCCGCAATTTCGATGAGGCCGACGTGCAGCCAGACGCCCGCGAGTAATCCCAGGATCGCGAGGTGCGCGAGCCCGAACGTCCACTTTTCGCGCCATGCGGCGTACCCGTGCGACAAGGTGAACATGGGGAACAGCTTGAAGCTGAAACCGATCAGCAGGAAGCTGAAAAACCCGCCTACGGCAAGGATGATGTGGGTGGCGATCAAGGAATCCATCCATGGGTTGAGTCCTGTGGTCACATTGCCGTCGGTCAGCACGAGCAGGATTGCGATCGCCACCGCCGCCGTGAGGTAACTGTGCGCCGAGACGACAAACCATCTCATGGGACCGGGGACCTTGGAGCGAGTGAGCGACCACAGGACGATGCCGCAGTAGATCCAGATGGCGAGAGCGGCAAGACTGCCAAAGACAAGGAATCCTGAGCTGGACCATGTCTGCATGGCGTGCCACAATCCGAGAAAAGCCACAAGGTAAAGCCAGAAGTTCCAGCGCGCCGCCCGCTGGGCCCGCACAGGAATGAGAAACGCGACGGTGGACAGTTGGTACACCGCGCCCATGACAAACGCCAGCAGCGCGCCAAGCGTCAACGCGTGCGTCAGCGCGACGACGGAGGCGGCTCCGGGATCGTTCGTCCGAATTGCGCCGATTTGCGTCAACAGGTCGACAGCAAAGAGAATATACGATAAAATTCCCAGCAGCATATAGCGAATTGGCAGCGTGAAGGGAGGAGATTGGCTGGTGCGCAAGCCGCCGGCGGCGACACTGAGCACCGGGCGGGCTGCGGGCGGGCGCGAGTCATCAGGAGACATGGCATGACACCTCCGACGGTTGGGAAAAATCCGGTATGGGGTAGACTGTTTCCGATAGTGTCAGTTTACCATGGTCAGTCTAACGAATGTACGGGAGTGGGGTTGTGCGCTTTGTCACGTCGCTTTGCACATACATTCCGCCGGATTGCGGAAAGATAGTGTAGAATTGTTTCGGAGGACATACGGCAGGCGCAGTCTTACTTATTTTAGAGCATTCTGATTCAGAGGGTGGGTGACGCATATGGGGCAAGGTGGACTCAGGCCGCCCCTGGCGGCTGGTCAGGCTTGGCAATTTGCGTGGTTGAATCTGTCGGTCGCGGACATGATTGTCGTGGGATTGATGGTTGTCGTGTTCGTGCTTGCGCTGGTCATGCGGTGGCCGGGTGAACATTCATGAGAACGAACTGGACGCGGGCGCTGCGCGAAGGGATTGAACGCACGATTACCATGGACAACCTGTTGCCTGACCGGTTGCCGAAGTACGTGCATTCATATGTGTACCTGTTTGGCGTGTTGACTCTCGCTTCGTTTGTGTGGCTCATCGTCACCGGAACCGTGCTGGCCTTTTTCGGTCCGGAGTGGTGGCACGTATCGGCTGTCGGACATTTTTTTAACAGTATGCACTTCTGGTCCGTGCAGGCGTTTTTCTTTTTCATGGTACTGCACCTCTGGGCGCAGTTCCTCATGGCGGCATGGCGCGGCGGACGGCATTTCACGTGGATCAGCGGCTGGGTGCTGTTCCTCGTGTCCATCGTCGGCGGGCTCACCGGATACCTGTCGCAGACCAACTTTGACGCTCAGTGGATTGGCGTCCAGGGCAAGGATGCCATGAACGCCGTGGGAGTGGGTGGCTTCTTCAATCTGCTGAATTTTGGCCAGATGTACGGCCTGCATATTTTTATCATTCCGTTTGCTCTCATGGCGCTGATCGCCGGACACCTCTTTCTGGTCCGCAAGCACGGTGTGGTCGAGCCGTTGCCATGGGACGGAAAGGAGGAGGATGAGCGATGAGCGGTGCGCGAAACGAGGCGCGCCCTGGAACGGCGCAGGGAAAGTACGAAGAGATGCCGTACGATCTGGTGAAGGAGGGCACGATGGCCGTCCTGGCGATTGGGGCGTTGGTCGTCGTCCTGTCGGGCATCCTGTCGACGCCCGATGTACCGGCATTGTCTGCGCAGCAGGTCGTCCGGCAGGATCCGATGCTGCTTGTCACGACGGAGTTGAACCATTTGGGCCTGCAAGACGCCATCTCCAACTATGGGCCGCCTTACAATCACGGGACGGATGCCCTGCAATCCATCGGGCCGATCTCTCCCCAACAGTGGGCGGGTGTGCAGATACCGGTGAATTCACGGCGGGACGATGTCCTGATCCCCCTGCACCGCATGGCGGTCATGGATCCCGCGGTCAGGCGGACGCTCGCCGCCTGGGATCACGCATCCTCGGCGCAGCAGCTTGCGTGGGTGGCCAATGTGCAAAAGGTGTTGCCTGCCGGTTCGGTCATGCATGACAGGCTCATGCTGCCTCATCCCGGATCGCCGTTGTACGGACCGGTTCCCCAAATGGTGAACGATTACCTGCGCCTGGCGCAAAGCGGTCTTCTGGAGGCCGCGATCGACGGCGCGGTCGGACCTGTTCCACTGCTCAACCGGACAAAGGCGTTGCTTTTGCTGGAAAATACGGCGGACACGGCATACGCGTCCAAGCTCAACATGCTCGGACCTGAATGGGGCGTCATGAAAGAAACGGGGAATTATCCCGGGGCGGTGTGGTTGTGGTACTACACGCTGCTGTACCAGATCCCGCCCTACAGCACATCGTCTGCGGCCGATCTCCTGGTTGTGCTAACCGTGATGATCGTCACCTTCATCCTGATGTTCACTCCCTTCATTCCCGGCTTGCGCAGCCTGCCGCGCTGGCTTCGGATCTACCGCCTGATCTGGCGCGACCATTACCGCGCATTGCGCGAGCGAGGGGAGTTGGGACCATGACGCGGCGCATCGTCCGCTGGCTTGTGGCGCCGCCGCCGCTGTTGGCCGCGTTGCTTCTCGTGATCGGCATCTACGGCACGGGGGTCGTCTATCATTCGCTGGTGGTTCACGACTGGGGGACGGCGTTGTTTGGCCTGTCGCTGGTGTTGGCGTGTATGTTCGCTCTTGGGACTCCCCTGGCGCTGGCCATGCAGGCAAGAAGAGAAGCGAAAGCGAGAAAGCTCCGGCCGCGATAGAAAAAATCGCGGCCCCGGGGTTTGTCGCGGGACATGGGCGATTGACTCCGGCATGAGGAAGCCAGAACGCTCATCCCATGCCCGCCTATAATTGGGGCTGGTAGCTGCAGGCGGGATCGCTCTGCATGTAGTCCCCTGTGACGGCGAACGCCCGCGCCCGCGACCCGCCGCACACGTGGCGGAATTCACAGCGGCCGCACTTGCCTTTCAGTTCATCCTTGGACCGTATCCGGACGAACAGTTCGCTCTCGCGATAGATATCGATCAGCGGCGTGCGTTGCACATTGCCGGCGCTCTCCGGCAGAAAACCGCTCGGGTATACGTCTCCGGTGTGCGAGATAAAGACAAAGCCGTCTCCGTCATTGACAGGCCGAACGCCGCGCAGCGCGTCTTTGGGAGCGAACGAGCCTGCCTGTCCGCTGACATGCGCTCCGGACGCCTTCTGCTGTAGCAGGACGCGCCGATAGAACGGTGCTTCCGTCGTCTTAACCGCAAATGGGCGGAGCAGGGACTGGGTGTAAATCCACTTCATGATTTCTTCATTTTCCTCGGGAGAAGTCATCAGGTTTTCGGTCGCGCGACCGGTCGGCACCAGGAAGAACAGGCTCCACAGTTCCGTTCCGAACAGTTCCGCGATATCGGCGATGCCGTCGAGTTCCTTATGGTTGAGCGAACTTACCGTCGTGTTGATCTGCAGGGGCAGTCCGATGTCGGCGACACTGTAGAGCGCCTTGACGGTGTCTAAAAATGATCCTTTCACTCCACGGAAGCGGTCGTGCGCCTTGGAAGTCGCACCGTCCAGGCTCAGAGCGAGCCGTTTGACTCCAGAGCGGCGCATGCGCCAGATGGCCGCTCTTGTCAGGCGGGGCGTCACGCTGGCGGCAAGCGACACGCGGATCCCGCGCTCGCTTGCGTAATCGATCAGATCCCACAGGTCCTCGCGTTCCAGCGGATCGCCCCCCGTGATCACCAGCAGGGGGTCGTGAAAGGCGCTCACTTGGTCAATGACGGATTTGGCTTCCTGCAGATTGAGTTCTCCCGGATGGCGATGCCGTTGCGCCTCGGCGCGGCAGTGGACGCAGTGAAGCTGGCACGCCCGTGTGATTTCCCACATGACGATGTGAGGCGATAGTGCATAATCCAATCTGGTTGCCGGCATCATGGCGGATACCTCCCTGCCTCGTCTTAGCGAGCGGCCTTCTGGCGACGATATGCCTGTCTGGCGGACGCCAGGATGTTGCCCGTCACCCAGACGCCGAGTAGCCATACTGGAATGCCGAGCACCAGATCAAATGGACGACCCTGAAAGATGGCGTCGTAGATCATCGCGGTGCCGTAGATTCCGGCGCCGAGGGCAGCCAGCCACACCATCCACAGCTTGAATCCCTGGTTCATGACCATTCCCCTCCACCGAGTGAATTTACGAGGTTGTTCAAAAAATGGGCAGAACTCCGCGGCGCATTGCCGCGTCATCGCCAGAAATGCTCCCTCATTATCCGACGTGAAGAGCGCCAATCGTGTTTCCCGGCATGTCCTGCGAGTCCTTGCCGGAGTAACAGGCCGGGATATAACCGGCGGCCATCGCCGCTTTTTCGCCGCCCTTGAATTCCTGGCGGCAGGAATCGCGCAATGGGCATGTGCCGCACGCATTGCGGCTTTCCAGGTTGCGGTACCAGTCGCGCCAGATGAGGCGATGCACGCCGAGGGCCCGCGGCAGTTTGTTCAGGCCGGGAACAAAGGGCAGCAGCACGAGAAGGGCGAACAGCAATCCCATGGTGTAGGCCGCCATCTGGTCTCCATTTGGCGAGGTGGACCAGGGCGGGATCTGATACAGGGTGGTGTACGGCGTCAGCCACCAAGGGCCGGGATACGCCTGTTCATCGTGGTTGATGCCCCATTGTCCGCCTTGCATATCAATTTTTCCCGCCACGTCGCTCAAAACGGTTCCTTGCAGGAACAGCAGGTCATTCTGCACATTCCAGCGGTACGGACCGGCGTTGGTCTCGCGGTCGAGCGCGCCGGACAACAGACCGGACTTGGCCAGGGACAGTTCATCCTGCATCATCAGGGCGACCGGACCGTACTGCCCTGGCGGAATAATGACCTGCCCGCTGTGCACAGTCGCCTTGCCGAGCGCGTTCGACAGGTTTTGGTTCCATTGCTGCTGCTGTGCATAGGGCGCTTTCTCATACGTGCGAAGAGCGGCGGACAGGTTCCGGTTGCCGGACGCCGTTGCGAGCATGCTCAACGGTTGCAGGACATCCGCCTGCGCCGTGTGAATCGCGTAGGGCGTGCCCCACCAGGTTTCCGGAGCAAGCGGACCGATCGACTGTGTGCTTTGCGCGTTGCCATGCCAGCCATTGTTATACGGCGGACCGTACGATGCGATGGTCCCCTGGCCGTCAAGGTCGCCCAGCGCTGTCTGCATGACGACGATCGGTTGCGACAATGCCGCTTCCTTGTTTGTCACCGCCGGCCGGAAGGGGGCGCCGAACAGGGCGGCTGACCCGAGGATCAGGACCCCGATGATCGACAGGCTCATGACGCCTTCCTTGACCATGTCGAAGTCGCGTTGTGGGAAGCGAAGGGTATCTCTGCTGAACATCAGGGTTTTCATCGCTTGTCGCCTCCCGACCGCTGTGTGTGCGCCTGATAGGGCGGCACGACGCCCTTGGCCCGGACGGCCACCAGATGCCAGCCCACCAGAAAGATGAGAATCAACGGGAAGACGGCGATGTGCAATCCATACACCTGGCCGTTGTTCAGGATGTTGAGAAAACCGTCCAGTCCGGCGCCGTTAAAAGCGTCCTTGCTTTGCACCTGGTTC
>JAKACR010000347.1 GCA_021821225.1 Bacillota bacterium
CGCGCAGGACTGTTGTGGATTTGGAGGCGCGTTTGCCGTGAAGATGCACGAGATATCGACCGCCATGGCGACAGAAAAGGCGGACTGGGTGACAGAGACTGACGCCGAGGTGCTCGTCGGCACGGATATGGGTTGTCTGATGAACATCGGCGGGAGACTGCGGCACATGGGACGATCGGTGCGCGTCATGCATCTTGCGGAACTGTTGCTTGAAGGGATGGAGCAGGGAAGTGGGGTGACGGGATGAGTGCGGGCGCAAAGGACAAGACATCGGTCGTTGTGCGATCACACGCGGCGCTGCAGGACGATTTTCTGCGCGCTGCCGTCCGCTTTACCACGGACCGGCTGAAGGATCGCAAACACGGCGCAACCGAGGAACTGGGGCGCTGGGAGGAGTGGCGGGAGCGGGGCCGCGAGATTCGCGCGCACACCGTGTCGCACCTTGACTATTATTTGCGGCAATTCGTCGACCATGCGCGCTGCGCGGGCGCCGAGATCCACTTTGCCGCTGATGCGCAGGAGGCGTCCGCCGCTGTGCTGGGCATCGTTCATGCGAAGCAGGCCCAACTTGTCGCGAAGTCCAAATCGATGGTATCGGAAGAGATTCACATCAACCGTCGCCTTGAGGAGCAAAACGTGCGGGTTGTGGAGACGGATCTGGGCGAATACATCATCCAACTGGCGAACGAAATGCCATCGCACATCATCATTCCCGCCATTCACAAAACGCGGGAACAAATCAAGGACTTGTTTACGCGTGACGGCGGCCAGAATCTCGGCACCGACACGAAGGCGTTGGTCGCGTTCGCCAGACGCAAATTGCGCGAGACGTTCCTGACGGCGGACATTGGGATGACGGGTTGCAACTTTGGCATCGCCGAATCGGGCTCCGTGGTGCTCTTCACCAATGAGGGCAATGCGGACATGGTCAGTGCGTTGCCGAAAACGCACATCGTCGTCATGGGCATGGAACGGGTGCTGCCGACGTTCGCAGACCTGGAGGTGATGGCGAATCTGTTGCCGCGAAGCGCGACGGGGCAGAAGGTGATCACGTACATGAGCGTGATCACGGGACCACGGCGCGCGCAGGAGCGATGCGGTCCTGAGGAGTTGCACATCGTCATCCTGGACAATGGGCGCTCTTCACAGCTTGGCGACGCCGAGTTTCAGGATGTGCTTCATTGCATTCGCTGCGGGGCGTGCCTGAATGTATGTCCGGTCTATCGTCACATCGGCGGTCATGCCTACGGGTCTGTGTACCCCGGACCGATCGGCGCGGTGCTCACCCCGCTTCTTTTGCAGGGAGAGGAATTCGCAGACCTGCCGAACGCCTCCAGCCTGTGCGGCGCCTGCTACGAGGCGTGTCCGGTTAAAATCCCGCTGCATGACATGCTGGTGGCCTTGCGCCGCCGCGCTGCAGAGCGCCCTCGGACGAAGCGCGGCGAACGCGCCGCATGGCGCAGTTATGCCATTGCGTTTGCCAAGCCTGGCCGTTATCGACTGGTTACGCGCATGGCGCGTTTCGCACAGACACCGCTCGTGCATGATGGGTACATCGAATCGACGTGGGGGCCGCTGATGGGATGGACGAACAGCCGTCACGCCCCGGCGCTTGCGCCCGAATCGTTTCGCGAACGCTTTTTGCGCATGAAACAGGATGTCAGGATCGTAAAGAGTGATCCTCAGTGAACGAACAGGAATTCTTTCAAAACATCGCGCGCAGGCTCGGACGGGAGTTGCCGATGGACGCGGATGCTGCCGCAGCGTCGCCTGCGCGCACCATCGTGGGAGCGCCCGACTTCTGGCAGGCGCATCAGTGGAATCATCAGGAGCGCCTGGACAACTTCACGGCAGAGCTGGCGCGTCTCGGCGGAAGCGCACAAGTGTACGAGACGCTTTCCGAATTGCATGAAGGACTGGCGGCGCTCTTGCTGGAACTTTCCCCGTCTTTGATCGGCGTCTGGGGCGGGGAGTTCAGCGCCAGGATGCAATTGCAGGATGTCCTGAGCCCATTTGCGGTGACTCCATGGGTCGAGCAACCGGGGATGATCGAACAGTTCGCGCACATCGATGTCGGCATAACCGGCTGTGACTTTGCCATCGCGGATACAGGAACCGTGGTGCTCCTGGCTGCCGTAGGGCAAGGCCGTCTGGTGAGCCTGTTGCCGACGGTCCATATCGTCGTGATGAAAGCCAGTCAGATTCGTACGCGCCTGGGCGAGGTTTGGCATGACATTGCGCTTCGGGGGCTCGACCCGGCGCATCTGCCCTCCACTATGATTTTTATCAGCGGACCCAGTCGATCGTCGGACATCGAAAACGATTTGACGATTGGGGTTCATGGTCCTGCTGCCGTACACGCTCTCATCTGGGATGATTCCACTGAAGGGGAATCCCGTCTTTGAAATACAGAAAATGCATCCTCTCCTACACACGGAAGCACAACAGCCAATGGCTCCATTACAGGCTCCAAATCTTCAACTCATGGTATTCCCACTAAGTCGTGGATCGAAGTCATGTCGCCTAAGGCGGACTATAATCTGCAAGTGGGGCATGCCCTATCCTTCTATTTCTCGCTAATCGGGGAACTAATGGTTTACTAAAATCGAAATCAGCACTCTTTTAGGCAGCCACTCTGGAATGAGAGGGCTGCCTGGTTTTTTCTTTATTCCTTTACCGCGTTAACGCTTTAATTGTGGTGCGCCCGCAGAGAATCGAACTCTGACCTCAGGCTCCGGAGGCCTACGTCCTATCCATTGGACCACGGGCGCATGTATGACCAATCAAGACTTTGATATTATACACGCAGCACTGCGCAAGCGCAATATCGCGAGGGAACTCAGGAACTCAAACCCTAACCCGAATTTGAACCTGGTCCTGAACCTGAACTCAATCTCAAAGATCTGGGCATGGACTCTCCATGAATTCCCCAAGAACGCTGCCAGCACTGCGCGTGCAGGTCGGGTCGCTGTCTTCACTCAAGCCGTCTTCAGTGTGTCGGTCTGTTTGCGGCTGTTTGCGGCTTCGCCAGTCTTGCTCAGGTTTGCGCCTGTTTTTTCTATAATAA
>JAKACR010000348.1 GCA_021821225.1 Bacillota bacterium
AAGCGCACGCAGACAACCGCGCTTACATCCGCGCGTTCAACACGCTCGGCCAGTATCTCGGCATCGGCATCGCGAACATCGCGAACGCCCTGAGCCCGGACCGGATCAGCCTGGGCGGCAGCCTGTCCCGCGCCGCGACATTCATCCTGCCGGAGATTGAGCGCATCATGAGCTACCGCGCCGTCTCGGCCAACAAGTCGATCCCCGTTTCCATCGCCAGCACCAACTCCGTTGCCGTGGGCGCGGCCTCGCTCGTCATCGACGAGATGCTGTTCGACACGCGATCCGGCGCCGACCGGTACAGCAATGAGGTACAGCAATGAGGATTGACGAACAGCGGCATTCGTGGCATTTTGGGTGGGGAGGGGGACGCGGATATGGATCCTTTATGGAGTGTGATGCGGCCAAGGCGCGCGATGCGCACCTTCCTTGCCAGAACCTGCATGGTCGCCGTCTGCGGCGTCATGTCGGCAACCCCCGCGGCGGCGAACGCGAAAACCGTATCCGGAACCGACCGCGGGCTTGCCGTATCTGATGTCGGCGCGTGGGTGGTGCCAGCCAAGAGCGCAGATGAAGAAACCATCTTTCTCGCGTTGCGCCCCGCGCACGTCACCGCATCCGGCCAGGACTCGCGGCGTGCGGTGGTCGACGTATTCCAAGTATTCCCTATCACTCATCGTCACCCCAACGAATTCTCCCAACTCACGGGCCATGTCGCATTCAATTCCTCCGGTTTCGCCACGTTCCCGTTTGACAGCAGACAAAACGGCAGGGGCGACTGCCTCGTCCAACTCGGCGTCAATCGCATCACGGTGACGGTCGACCGTACGGTCCGCGGATCGCGAGGCCCATCCGTATTTTCGGGCCAGGAGTCATTCCGGCGGTCAAACTCGGGCCAATCATTCATCGGAATACACCCCGCGCTGGAGCAGTCGGTGAATACAAAGGGGCCGATACACCCTTTTTCGTCGTACGCCGGAGATTGGGTATGGCAAAGTGAACAATACCGGCCGCGCGTCCTCGGCGGCCTGGACATGACCCTGTCCTTCGCGCATGACTCGGCCCGGCTGTCACTCTGGCAGATAAGCCCGTTTGCCGGCCAGATCGCGCACTTCGGGACGAACATCACATTCTCGTCCTCGGGAACGGCCCGCTTCTCCTACAATGACAGCGCCTGGGGCGACCACGGCGTCGGAATTGTGCAACTGGACGGCGGGCACATCGTTCTCACGCTCACCCGCACGCACGGTGGGAGCGCGCCCTACGGAATCTTCCCCGGCCGTTACGTATTTGTCTGAGCGGCAGGCGCAATGGTTCTCCAGGGAACATATGATAAATCCACGCGGTTCGACCCGCTGTTACCCGTATGTTACAATAGGAAGCTGTAATCCGCATCCTGCAACATATCCGGCTGCCGCGCGAACTGCCGGCCGCCGGACGGAGCGAAGAGAGAGGCGTGAAGTGCAGCATGTTGCGAAATGTCTGTAAAGGAAAGCTTCACCGCGCGACCGTGACCGAGGCGCGCCTTGATTATGTGGGAAGCATCACGATCGACCGCGACCTGATGGACGCCGCCGACATCCGCCCGTACGAGATGGTTCAGGTGACCAACGTGGCCAACGCGGCGCTGTGGCGCACCTACGCCATTCCGGGCGATCGCGGTTCCGGAACGATCTGTCTCAACGGTCCGCCCGCCAGACTCTTTCAGCCAACCGATCTCGTCATCATTCTTTCGCTCGGCTGGGTGACCGATGAAGAATACAGGCAATTGACATCGCGCGTGGTTCATATGGACGATAAAAACAAAATTGTGCGCGTCGATTCGCATCGGCTTGCAGAACTGCTGGAGGATATGTCATAGCCGCCGGTCCTGCGGATACACTCCCAGTGAGAGCCCATCCCCTAAAGTGGCTGATGAACTTCCCCCCGCCTGGCGCTTCGCGCCCAGGAAAGGGAATGCGCGGGCAGTTCGTTCAAAAAGAGGATGGGCTCCCGCCGGATTCTCACATGCCCTCTGTCCGGCGCAGGAATTCCGGAAGGTCTTCCATGGCCACCGCCGTCGCGCTCCGCCAGAAGTCGGGTTGCGTCAGGTCCACTCCGAGGTGCTTTTGCGCAAGCTCTTCCACCGTCATCGATCCCGTATCGCGCAGAAGATCCACATAACGCGCGGCAAACGACGCGCCCCGGCGTTTCCCTTCCGCGTACACGCCGGCGCTGAAGAGATAGCCGAACGTGTAGGGAAAGTTGTAAAACGGCGGATTCGTGATGTAAAAATGCAACTTGGACGCCCAAAACTCGGGGTGGTACTCGCCGAGCGCCCCGCGGAAGGAAGTGCGCTGCGCCTCCAGCATCAGGTCATTCAACTCCTCCACGCTGAGCAGACCCTGTCCCCGCCTGTCGTAAAACGCCCGCTCAAAGAGAAAGCGCGCGTGAATGTCCATAAGAAACGACACCGCACGCCGCAGTTTGTCGTCCATCATCGCGATCTGCCGCCCGTCGCCTTGCGCCCCGTCCAGCGCCGCGGACGAAACGACCATCTCGGCCAGCGTGCTCGCGGTCTCCGCCACGTTCATCGCGTACTGCTGGGCGAGAAACGGCATCCCCTCCATCACATGCTGGTGATAGCTGTGCCCGATTTCATGCGCCAGCGTCGTGACGGAACTCGGTACGCCCCCGAAGGTGAGAAAGATCCGCGTCTGCCCGGAAACAGGCAAAGACGTGCAGAACCCGCCCGGCCGCTTGCCAGGGCGATCCTCCGCTTCAATCCAGGCCCGTTCGAAGCACTGATCGGCGAACGCCGCCATGTCCTCGCTGAATCCGGCAAAATGCTTGACGATAAAATCCCGCGCCTCTTCATACGTCACTCTGGGTTCCGGACCGCCCGTCACAAGCGGCGCTTCGACATCGTGCCAACTGAGCCTGTCAACGCCGATCAGGCGGGCCTTGCGTTCCAGATACCGCACCAGGGACGCCTTGCTCTCATCCACCGCCTGCCACATGGCGTCCAGCGTACCCTGCGTCATCCGGTTGCGGCGCAGCGGGTC
>JAKACR010000038.1 GCA_021821225.1 Bacillota bacterium
TTGTCGATGGAGAGATTGACCTCGTTGAGGATCGGAATCCTGCGCCGGCCGTCGGCGACGTGCTTGGTGACACCGCTTAGAACGATCATCGTTGGCACCCTATCTTTCTTGCTATCAGTGGCAAACGCGCAAAGGTATATGTCAGTAATCTATTGTATAGCAACCGGCGGCACTTGGCCATCTGGTCGATAGGGAGCGCGAGGCGTCTCCAGCGTCTTGACGACGAGATACAGGTCGATCACCCGCGTGACAGGGTCTCCGAGAGCGTCGGCGGCGCACTGGAACGCAGAGCAGTCCTTTCGGGGCCATTTGCCGAAAGTGGGCTTGATGAGCATATCTGCATGAAATCCCTATGGAACTTTTATCTTCCAAACGGTATACTAAATTATTCCTATATAGATGCATTTGAATGGAGGAGTAATTTTGGTCAATGAGAAATTACTGGAGGCCATAGCGCGCGAGCTATATGATGAAACCGGCAGGGCGCTGACCCTCGCCGAAGGAGCGTTGTATTTTCCTCTAATAGACTGGCAGATGGAACGGACAGGAAAATCACTCTTTCAATATCCGGAGCCATTTAATGGCGCGGTATCCGGGTCGTGCACGGTGCTGTTTCTCGGGTTGAACCCAGGCTATAAGGCTGGCGAGGACATACCGAGCTTCGGGGTGTCCTTTGAAGACTATCACGACTTCTACAAGACCCGGCTCCACGAGATTCGCAAGGACGGATCCCCGGCGCGTCGCATGGCGGGCGGTTCATTGGAGTCAATATCAGCATACAGGAAAATCGAAGGGGCGTACCTGAGTGGCATAGCGTCACCCGCTGGCCCTCTAAAACTTGGATATAACTGTATGTATGCTGATGTTGTCCCCTTCAAGTCTAGCAAATGGAACAGCGCAGACGGAGCGAGGGCGACTCTCAAGAAGAGCGGAAGGTGGCGTGACGTTGTCACAGCGTGCAATCGAAGGATTGAGCGTCTGGTTCGAGCCACAGGGCCTACCTTGACGGTCGTTCAAGGGGGGAATTCGAAGGACCTGTTTCCTGAATTGGCGCAGCTTAAAATGAGTGACGCTCCCATTTTATCTGTTCGACGCGGCGGAGTTGATTTCACGATTCAATGGCTGTACCATAGTGCCGCCTACCAGGTAGCGACGCCGGAGTACTACTCTGCCGCCTCGGTCAAGGCCCAAGCATTTCTGTCCGAGCACTTCAGATAGGGCTATCGCAAAGGGGGGCTTGCTGCCTCCTCGGTATTTCTCCTAGGGGATCTGTGAAAATCGAGCCTTGGTAGGGCTCATTCGCTCCGTTCTGTGTGATTTTGTGGTAATAATACCCATGTGTTGCGGGTGATTCGTCTCGATTTCACGATTTCTGTACTCTATCCGGGCATTCGTGGCTCGCCTTTCGCCCGTTTGCCCGCTTTTACGCGCACTTCTCCCCGACATCGCTTGGCGAATCCAGTGTCCGGGCCCGTTTGACCCGTCCGGTCTCCACGATGTTATGTACGCTCGCGCATAGGCGCAGTTGGCCCTCCGTCTTGCGCATCCCGTAGTACCGGGCGTCGCGACCGCCATTTGCGGTGAGTTGTTTGTTGACATGCTCCACACGATTACGTTCACGGTAATGCGACTGCCACAATCCACTTTACTGTTCGACTCGCTTTGCCTGGACCTTCGCCTCGTCGCCGCGTACAGTCAGTGTCCGAGGTCCCTTCCCATCCACGCACTGCGCCCGCAGCGGACAGTCTTTGCATCGATCTCTATCCATTTGGACCACTTGATGCGGTTTCGTGTTCGAAATCGTGCCGCGCCTTTGGATTCTGCCAAGCGATCGATGCTTTGCGTCCTGTATCATAGTCATCTCTGCGCAGGACGGGGAACGCCAGCCCTTCTTGTTGAAGTTGTCTTTGCACCAGACGAATCCCTTGACGAATCAGGGCAAAGGTGCCTTGACGCGCCGCTGCACCCGCGACCATGAAGGAGTCCACCAGATCTTCATCATCCCCGAGCAGGCCAGAATCGCCTGCATCGCGCAACGTCTGTCCAAGAATCTGGCGATCCATGTCCGATTCAAAAAAGTCGTGCGCGAAACTTGCACAGTGTCGAACGATCACAGGTAGTCTCCGGACTTCGACTGAGACTCAGGGCGTACTTGGCACTGTCGTCAAACAGTGCGGCCTCCACCGCCTCATTGTCGCTGCATCCTTGGCGAAACTGGAGGAGAGTCAGGGTCATCATGAGGGAAGGAGGAATAGAAGGTCTTCCCGTAGCCGCGTACCAATGGGCGAAATCTTCATCCCGGATATGTGCCTCACTCCAGACGCGAACCTGGTGCCAGGCGGAGCGTTCCGGAATCTTGCGATACCATTCATCCATATCGGACAGCGAGAGTTGACCGGATCGTCGTGTGAGCATGAGAACCTCAAGGGAGCCATCTTCTATACGACAAGTATACTATAAAACGCTATAAATAGATATTTATAGCGCATGCGCGGCAGGGTTTTTCTCAGTTCCCCTAGCATACGATCGACAAGTTCCACGTGATGAAGCTGGTCAACGAAGCCGTCGACGAAGTCCGCCGGGCCGAGCAGGTCAAGACACCGGAATTGAAGAAGACACGTTACATCTGGCTCAAGAATGAGCAGGACCTTACGAAAAAGCAGCAGGATACCTTGGCGACCCTGGCGGCGTCTCATTTGCGCACCGCAAAGGCCTATCCACTCAAGATCACCTTCCAGGGACTCTGGGGATATCCGGCGAGGATGGCCGGCTTATACTTCGACCTGTGGTTCTACTGGGCAATTCATTCCCGCTTAGAACCGATGATCGCGGTGGCCAAGACACTCAAGGCATTCCGGGATCGCATTTTCCGCTGGTTTGAGACGGGGATGACCACGGGGATGCTGGAGGCCATGAACGGGCTGATCCAGGCAGCCAAGCGCAAGGAGCGTGGGTGCCGTACGACGAAGAATCTGATCGCCATGATCTACTTGATCGGCGGTTGACTTCGGCTTCAAGAGTCAGGCACATCCGGTTTGGCCGCGCATCGGCTCGCCCGCCCGTCTGTGCCCCTGTCTGATCCCTTTACGAGACTTTCGATCTGACAGAGCAATTGCTATGCGCCCATTTCATACGAGGGGTCGAGGAGCCTGAATCTGGCCATACCGAAAACTCTCTAACACGTCGCTTGGCGAGCATTCTTGGCCCGCCATTCTCAGCAACTGCTCCATGTCGTTGTACAGAAAGCATGCGAGTATACAGTTGGCAACATGAGCTTTTATACGCTCGCTTTGAGTGACGCGCACCGGCCGTAATTGCAAATGCGATTTCGAGGTTTGAGAGCGTCGTAGCACCCGCCTTTCTTTATATAGTGATTGTGTTCGCGGGGCATCTCCTGTATTGTCAAAAATGGAGCTGGCGGCCGGACGAGCCGCGGCGCAACGGGGGTTTGATCTCATGGATTCGGGTGCTAGGCAAAAGACGGCCCTCATCACGGGCATCACGGGGCAGGACGGGGCGTACCTGGCGCAGTTGCTGCTCGGGAAGGGCTACAAGGTCATCGGTACATATCGGCGGACCAGCGGCATTGACCTCTGGCGGCTGCGGGAACTGGGCGTCGAAGGGCGCGTGACCCTGGAGTGCATGGATCTGGAGGACCTCGGAAATCAGATCCGCGTGCTGCAGAAGCACCGGCCGGACGAGGTGTATAATCTTGCGGCGCAGAGCTTCGTCGGCGTCTCATTTGAACAGCCGATCCTGACGGCGCACGCGACGGGGCTGGGCGTGTGCAATCTACTCGAAGCCATCCGCATCGCGCTGCCTGAGGCGCGGTTCTACCAGGCGAGCACGAGCGAGATGTTTGGCAAGGTGCAGGCGGTCCCGCAGACGGAGGCTACGCCGTTTTACCCGCGCAGCCCGTACGGGGCGGCGAAGCTGTACGGCCACTGGATGACGGTGAACTACCGGGAGGCGTACGGCCTGTACGCCTGCTCGGGCATCCTGTTCAATCACGAGTCGCCGCTGCGCGGTATTGAGTTTGTCACGCGCAAGATCACGGACGCGGTGGCGCGCATCAAGGCGGGGAAACTGGACAGGCTGACGCTGGGCAATCTGGATGCGAAGCGCGACTGGGGCTTCGCGCAGGAGTACGTCGAGGTGATGTGGCTGATGCTGCAGCAGGACGCGCCGGAGGACTACGTGGTTGCAACGGGGGCGACGCACTCGGTGCAGGACTTCGTGGAACTGGCGTTTGAGGCTGCGGGATTGGGCCCATGGCGCGATTACGTGGCCACGAGCGACAGTTTCGTGCGTCCGGCGGAGGTCGACCTGCTGATTGGCAGTGCGGCCAAGGCCCGGGACAGGCTGGGCTGGTCGCCGAAGACGGAGTTGCGCGGGCTTGTGGCGATGATGGTGGAGGCGGACCTGCGGCGCCAGGGGGCGTAGGGAGTGGGTGACGAGCGATGCGGATCCTTGTGACGGGAGCGGACGGGTTTGTCGGGCGGCACCTCGTGCGGCTGCTGGCGTCTCAGCAGGAGCATCTCGTGTTCGCGGCGGGCGGACCGCGCAGGCGTGCGGGACCGGGGACTGGCGAGGGTGCAGATGGGACCGGAGACGGAGATGCGGCGCACGGCGGTGCTGGCGGTAGTGGGACCAGCGGCGAGGGTGGCAGGGACGGCCCCAAGGCTGGCGGCGCCGGGCGAGTCGGCGGCGCTGGCGCGGACGGAACTGGCTACGATGTGGCTGGCGAGGACATGACTTGGCCCGGCGGGGGCAGTGTGGCGCGGGTCGAGCGACTGGCGCTCGATCTGCAGGACGCCGCGTCGGTGCGCGCTGTGGTGGAGGCGACGCAGCCCCACCGGGTGTACCACCTTGCGGCGGCTGCCGCGACCTTTGGCGTGGATATTGGATATTATATGGAAGTGAATGCGGTGGGCGCGCACCGCGTCGGCCAGGCGGTGCTCGATCTGTGCGGGGACTCGTGTCGCATGCTGTACGTGAGCTCGGCCAATGTGTACGACGCCAGCCTGGCGTACGGGCGTATGGACGAGCGGACGCCGCTTGGCCCGCGCAATGAGTACGGTGTCAGCAAGCTGGCTGGTGAGTATCTGTTGCGGACGCTGGAGAGTCGCGGGTTGGACGTGCGCATCGCGCGGCCGTTCAACCACACGGGTCCTGGACAGGGGCCCGGTTTTCTCTGCCCGGACGTGGCGTTGCGGCTGCGGGAGGCGCTGGCGGAGGCTGGTCGCGGCGCGGGCGGGCGGCGCGAGGTGCGCATCGCGGCCGGGCGGATGGATTCGGTGCGGGACTTTTGCGATGTGCGCGATGTGGTGGCGGCCTACGTGGCCATGATGGAGCGGTGTCCGTCGGGGGAGATATTGAACGTGTGCTCCGGAGAGGGTGTGCGCGCGGGCGATATCATGCAGGAACTGGCGCTGGCGGCGGGCGTGGAGCGGTTGATTGTCGAGGAGGACGCGCGGCAGGCGGGGCGCGCGGAACACGATGTGATCGTGGGGAGTGCGCAGCGGCTGTTCGACCTCACGGGATGGGAGCCGCGGATTCCGCTCCGGCAGACGCTGCAGGACCTGTGGGACGCCTTGGCGTGATGGGCGGCGGGGCAGGCGAGGGCTGGCGGGAACTGCGCGGTGGGCTGGACTTATGGGCCATATTGCCAATTATGCGATAAAGGGGTTGCGACCGGTTGAAGGGACTCATTCTGGCGGGCGGGACGGGATCGCGGCTGCGGCCGTTGACGTATACGAGCGCAAAGCAACTTATTCCAATCGGCAATAAGCCGATCCTGTTCTACGCCATCGAGGCGCTGCGTGAAAGCGGGATTGAAGAGATTGGGATGATCGTCGGCGACACGGCGGCCGAGGTGGAGCGCGCGGCGGGGGACGGGTCGGCGTTTGGCGTGCGGATCACGTATATTGCCCAGGAAAAGCCGCTGGGCCTGGCGCACGCGGTGAAGATTGCCGAGGAGTTCATCGGGGGCGAGCCGTTTGTCATGTTTCTCGGGGACAATCTTGTCCGCGACGGGGTGAAGGCGTTCGCGCAGCAATTTCGCGAGTCGTCGCCGGATGCGCTGGTACTTCTGAGCGAGGTGCCGGAACCGCAGCACTTTGGCGTGGTAGAATTGGAGAATGGGCGCGTCGTGCGGCTGGTCGAAAAGCCGCAGAATCCGGCGAGCAACCTCGCGTTGGTCGGCGTCTACCTGTTCCAGCCCTGCATCTTCGAGGCGGTGAACGCGATCCGCCCGTCGGCGCGCGGCGAATTGGAGATCACGGACGCGATCCAGTGGCTGGTCGACCACGGGCATACGGTGGAGCCGCACCTTGTGCGCGGCTGGTGGAAGGACACGGGGCGCCCGGAGGACGTACTCGACGCGAACCGCCTGGTGCTGGAGATGGTGGAGGCGGACGTGCGCGGGGCGGTCGACGCGGAGTCGAGCGTGGTGGGTCGGGTGCAGCTCGGCGAGAATTCGCGGGTGGTGCGGAGCACCATCCGGGGGCCGGTGGTGATTGGCGACAATGTCACGATTGAGGACGCCTACATCGGGCCGTTCACGGCGATCAGCGACCGGGTGACGATTCGCGGCTCGGAGATTGAGCATAGCGTGGTGCTGGAGGATTGCCATATTGAGAGCACGCACCGGATCGACCGCTCGCTGATCGGCCGGCGGGTGCAGATCGTCCCGTCGCGGGCGAAGCCGAAGGCGATGAGCCTGGTGCTGGGGGACAATTCGCGGTGCGAGCTGTAGGGGTGTAGGGGCTGCGGCGGGATGCGGCGGGATGCGGGTGGCGATAGGCACAGGTTTTGCGCTTGATCGGGAGATGGCGACGGCGATAGGCACGCCAATTGCGCTTATTGCCTCCGTTTTGGCCGCTTAGCACCAGTTTCCGGTCCTAAATCGGTAGAATTTGGGCATCCAAGTGCGTTTTCAGTGCTTATGTCTGTGGGGGCTGGTCCGGGAGGTCGGGGAGAGTCCGGCGAATGGGATCAGGCCCTGCTCGGGCCCGGCGTCGATCGTTGCCGAGCCGTCCGCAGGTGACGAAAGGCGGCGGAGGCAGCAGGCCGACGCAGCAGGCCGACGCAAGGGCAGCGGGGCGCGAGGCAGCCATCCGGCAGGTGATGCGGCGTGTCGTGCGCAGCGCGACTTTGCGCGAAGCGCATGTCGGAAGCGCCAGCACGATATGACGCAGCGCAGGGCCGGGGCACAGGCCAGCACAGGGCTGTGTGGCCGACGGCGGGGCGCAGGGCCGGGGCACGGGCCAGCGCAGGGCTGCGGCGGACGGCGGGGCACAGGCCACGGGGCTGCGGATCGCCACAATTAGACACTGGGAGGTAATATCGAACATGCTACACGGAGTCCAGATCAAGAAACTTACACGGCACTTTGACGACCGCGGTTACTTTATGGAAGTCCTGCGCGACGACGACAACCTTCTCAAGCGCTTCGGCCAGGCATCCTTCTCGAAGTCGTATCCGGGCGTCGTCAAAGCATTCCACTATCACGAAAAGCAGGACGACCTCTGGTTTTTCCCCTCCGGCAACGCCCAGGTCGTCCTTCACGACATGCGCGCAGACTCCCCCACCAAAGGCCAGACGCAGGTCGTCTACATGGGCGACGACAATCCGCTCTTGCTGCTGATTCCCATCGGCGTCGCCCACGGTTATCGCGTGCTTGGCAACGAGCCCGCGGTCATCATGTACTTCACCACGATGTCGTACGATCCCAAGGACCCCGACGAGAAGCGCATTCCGTGGGACGATCCCGCCATCGGCTTCGACTGGTCGACGCAGAACCGCTGACCGGTTGGCGCAGAACCGCTGACTGTCTGGCGGCCTGGGCGGACGGTCACGGTTGCGGTGGACAGGCGTGCCGTGACGGCGGACGGCCTAGGCGGCGGACAATACTTACTGCGACGGAGGCGATGCCCGCGTGAAACTGTTTGTGACGGGTGGGGCAGGGTTTATTGGCAGCAATTTCGTGCGGCACATGCTGCAGGCGCGCGCGGATGTGGAGATTGTGAACTTCGACGCATTGACCTATGCGGGCAATTTGGCCAATGTGGCCGGCCTCGGCGACCGCCACGCCTTCGTGCGCGGCGACATCTGCGATGCGGGGGCGGTGCGGGCCGCGATGGAGGGAGCGGACGCGGCGGTGCACTTTGCGGCGGAGAGCCACGTGGACAGGTCGATTGCGTCGGCGGCGGAATTCGTCCGGACCAATGTGGAGGGCACGCGGGTCCTGCTTGATGCGGCGCGGGAGGTGGGCATGGGCAAATTTGTGCACGTGTCGACGGACGAGGTGTACGGGACGCTCGGCGAGACGGGCAAGTTCACGGAGGAGACGTGTCTCGCGCCAAATTCGCCGTACAGCGCGTCGAAGGCGGGCTCGGACCTGTTGGTGCGCGCGTATGCGGAGACGTACGGGTTTGCCGGGGTGATCACGCGCTGCTCGAACAACTATGGGGCGTACCAGTTTCCGGAGAAATTGATCCCGCTGATGATCATCAATGCGCTGGAAGACAAGCCGCTCCCCGTTTACGGCGACGGCGGCAATGTGCGCGATTGGCTGCACGTGTCGGACCACTGCCGGGCGATTGAGCGCGTGCTGGATAGGGGCGTCGCGGGGCAGGTGTACAATATCGGCGGCAATAACGAGCGGACCAACCTCTCGATCGTGCGCGAGATCCTGCGCCTGATGGGCAAGGGCGAGGACTTGATCACATTTGTGCAGGATCGGCTGGGGCATGACCGGCGGTATGCGATTGACGCGGGCAAGATGCGGCGGGAGTTGGACTGGGAGCCGGAGTATGACCTGGCGCGCGGCCTGGCGGAGACGGTGGCGTGGTATGTGGAGAACCGGGCCTGGTGGGAGCCGATTCGGTCGGGCGAGTACCGGGAGTACTACGCGCGCCAGTATGGGGCCTCGCTGTAGGGCGGGTAAGGCGGGCTGACGGGCTGACGGGCTGACGGGCTGACGGGCTGACGGGCTGACGGGCTGACGGGCTGACGCGAACGGGGGGCAAAAGGCGTGCGTGTGCTGGTGACGGGGATCGGCGGGCAACTGGGGCATGACGTGGTCGCAATCGGTGACGCCATGGCGCGGACTGGTGAGTTTGCGCCGCGGGGGCTAAGGTGGCCGCTGGCGGCGGGGCTGATTGGACCATTTCGTCTCACGGAGCGGGTCGAGGTGCGGGGCGTGGGGCGCGAGCAGCTCGATCTGGGGCGGGCGGACGTCGTGCGCGCGGCGGTGCTTGATTGGCGGCCGAACGTGATTGTGCATGCTGCGGCCTACACGAAGGTGGACTTGGCGGAGGGCGACGGCCGGCTGGAAGCATACGCGGTCAATGCGTTCGCTGCGCGGGCGCTCGCCCGTGCGGCGGCGGAGGTGGACGCGGAGATGCTGTATGTGAGTACGGACTACGTCTTTGACGGCGCGAAGGGCGCTCCGTACGGTGAGTGGGACGCAGCGGCGCCGATCAACGAATACGGTCGGTCCAAGTGGGCGGGCGAAGAGTTTGTGCGGCGGACATTGGATCGGCACTGGATTGTGCGGACGTCGTGGGTCTACGGGGAAAACACCGGGGCGTCGGGCGGCAATTTCGTGAAGACGATGCTGCGCGTGGCGCGCAGCCAACTGGCGCAGAACGGCCGGGACGGTGCGGACGCGCGGCGGGCGGAGGTGCGCGCGGACGACGCGCGGCAGGCGGAGGGCCAGGGCGCTGCGGACGACGGGCGGAGGGCGGAGGTGCGCGTGGTGGCGGACCAGGTGGGCTGCCCGACGTGGTCGCGGGACTTGGCCGAGGGCATCTGGATGCTGGTGCTTGCGTCGCGAGGAACATTGGAACGGTCGGCGGCGCGGAGTGAGGCGGGCGCGACGGGCGGGCGGCGTTCATCGGTGGATGCAACGGACGTCAGGCTTGACGGCTGGCGTGACCTGTACGGGACCTACCACATGGCCGGAGGCGGGGCGTGCTCGTGGCATGACCTGGCGGTCGCGACGTTTGCGGCGGCGGGATTGGGTGAACGGGTAGCGGTGCATCCTGTGACGACGGCTGAGTTTCCGCGCCCGGCGCGTCGGCCTGCGCACTCGGTGCTGGAGCCGCTGGCCTGTATGGCGCAGGGACTTCCGGTGCTGCGCCCGTGGGACGAGGCGGTGGATGAGTTTGTGCGGGGGCTCGAGGGCTGAATGGGCTGCCGGGCAGATGAAGTGCGGCGGGGCTCGTGGACGGACTGCGGGCTGCGGCGGGAGTGCGGCGGCAGGAGCGGCCGGACCGGGTGCGGCTGGGCACGGGCGGCGCGGGGCCCGCGAGCTGGGGCTTTGGGGCGGCACGGGCGCTACGAGGGGCCCACGAACTGGGGATGGGGGACGGCTCGGCGATAGTCACAGGGGTTACGCAAGTGGACGATGGCGACGGCAATAGGCACCCCAATTGGTCACCGCTCAGCATATTGATGAGATAGCGTGATACTCTCGGATTGACTTCATGGCGATCGGCGCCACCGTGCAAAGAGTGATAGAGTCCTGTCATCGGCGCAGAGCAACGACGGCATGGCCACTCACGAACTCAGTTTTCCATTTGCTTGCGAAGTCGTTTTACTTCTTCTGCGGACAGTCCGGTCAAACGCGCAATGCGCTCGGTGTCCATACCGTCCGCCAGCATTGCCTTGGCCGTTTCCATTCGGCCTTCCATCCGACCTTTGTCTTCGGCTTCCCCAATGGCCGACGCATAGTCATGCAGTGCTTTTTGCCGAGCCTCATATAGCATCCGTGTCTGCTCGTCCTGGCTCAAGAACTCCAATGTCGTCAGCGCTTTTTGCATCATCGGTTCCTCCTTCGCCAGTTCCTCCATCCGTTCTCTTGTGCGTGCCGCGAGAAAGAGCATCCACCGTACCAGCTTCTTTTCCAGTCCCACAGACTGTTCCCGCAGCTTGCGTAATTCCAGAAAATGAATCTCCAGTGCGTCGGTCAGCAGGTGATCCGTCGTGTCTTCGCGAACATGGAAGACAGTGTGATGCCGTTCGCCCGCGATCGCGTCAAAGTCCAGAATATTCACCGCGATTGTCTTTTGCAATGCCTGGTATCGGGTGCCCTCTTCCATCTGCCCCGCATACAGGCGCGCCCAGTAATACAGCGTGCGCTTTCGCATCTCTCCGGTATTCCACAGCTGAATCTCAATGTTGACCAGCGTTCGCGTCTCCGTGCGAGCGCGAATGTCGAGCACCGACATCTTATCGCTCAGCGCTTCCTTGTCGAGAAACGGATTGAGGATCTCGACCGACTCGATGAGCGATTCGTTCGCCGACTCGAAAACCGAGTTGAGAAAACTCACCAGCACATCCGCGTTTTTCTCGTCCCCAAAGAGACGTTTGAACACGAAGTCGACCGTGGGACGAAGCAATTCTGACATGGATCGCCCTCCGTTCGCACTCATCTTCGCTTCCAGTATACCACCTTCTTTGACGTGATCTCCAACGGATTCTGCGGTAAGATTCCGCCGCCGCCTCCGTCGGCTCGCAGAGAGAAAGAGGGGCTTGTTCCTGTAACCAAACCGCGCTGGCATGCGTCTATAAAGAAACAGTTGCAAGAAGAAACAGTTGCAAGAAGAAACGGGCGCGAGGGTGGTTGGCGTGGGTCGGCGTGGGTCGGCGGGGTTCGGTTATATTGGGAATTTGTATCGTATTGGTGACGAGTTTGGTGACATGGAACGGGGCCATGGGTACACGGCGGGTATTGGCATCCCCTTTTCTGGCTTAATTAGAAAGTAATAACAAATAGAATTGACAGTGCGAGCATCGTGCCTGGGGGATTCATTGCCATCGCGGGTCAACGCTTGCATCATGCGACTGACTCTATCTACACCAGCCAGAATGCAGGGAAGAGCTGGGATACGACCTCGGGCGCATTTGGCGGATTGACAGGCATCGCCATCCAGTTTGTGAGCAACGAGGTCGGGTACGCGGCCTACGCCCCTTTTTTCTATTCCGGATCGACTGCGGCCCACGATCGCTATCGCACGACGGATGGAGGAAAGGTTTGGACTCGAATCGGGCTTGATCGATTCTCTTGGGTGTCTGGGAGCGATCTCACCCATGCGGGCGCCACCGTCATTTTTGCCGGACTCATGGGCCCTCCCGGCGCGTCCGATTCCACCTTCCGCGTCCGATTCCACCTTCAATGAAATGGTGCGCTCGCGGGGCGTATTGATCGCGTACAATCCAGCTTCGCGGTCTGTACGGGCGTTTGATCTGGGGCGGCATATTCCCATATCGCTGTCTTTTTCATCGGCGAATGTGGGCGTCATGGCGACGGCAGACGGGCGCCTGTACGGAACTCGTGACGGCGGCGCTTCTTGGCAGGCCCTGTGGGTGAACTCTGGGGCGGTGAACGCCGTGTACTGATCTGCCGCCTCGGCGGTGGTGCGGGTGGTGCGGGTGGTGCGGTGCGGGGTACGGGGCGATAGCCACAGGTTTTGCGCTTAAGCAAGCGCTGGAGAGGGCAGTAAGCATGGCAATTGCGCTTATTGAGGCCATTTTGGTCGCTTAGCACTGGTTTCCGGTTCTATATTGGTGGAATATGGGTGGCTAAGTGCGTTTCCAGTGCTTATGTCTGTGGGGGGACTTGGTGGGGGTTTGGCCGGGGGACTGGGGGGAGCCTGGCGAACGGGATCAGGCCCCGCTTGGACCGGGGCGTTCGCTTGCCGCCTTATCACTGGTCCCCAGCGCGTTTTTGGGGGGTGTGAGGCTTAGATCGCTCTAACGCCGCC
The DNA here is from genome assembly GCA_021821225.1 of Bacillota bacterium. Next base: position 12,774 of record JAKACR010000038.1, read on the forward strand.
GCCTTGGCTGGCTCGGGCTTTGCGGGAACTTTTGCATCCACTTCGCGAAGATTGTGGACGGGTCGATTGTATGGATGGCGTCCGCACCGCGTGATGAGGAGAGAATGGCATCCAGATCGCGAGTGTCCTTGAGGGATGCCACGTTAATGTTCGTGCCTGGTGACGGAACATGCTGTCGGATTCCGCACATGTAGTTCAACTTGCGCCGGCTGTTCTGGGATCTGTTGCGAAAATAGGAATACGCGTTGTGTTTATACTCGACAAGCATCCATGAGATCGTATGCTTGTCCCACAGACCGGCCGATGCATGACTCACGATGACGACATCGATCCGGCTAGTGCCCATGGAGGCGCCGTCAACCAGTATGTCAGGCTCATCAAATGTGAGGTCTTCCCTCGCGGAGTAGATGATAAAGACGATCTCTTCCAGGACGGCTCCGATCCGTGATGCGTATTGTCTCCAATATGTCGTGATCGCCGAGTCGAATTTTCGAAGTGTACGCGCGCTCTCATCGATGCGAACACCTCTGCGGTTCTTCTCTAAATCTATCTCGTTCATCCACAATGCGTTGCGTCGTGTGTCATCCCGGTCACTTGCAATCTCAGAGGCTTTGGAGAGTAAATAGATGTAGGCTGCGTTCGCCTTGAGAAAGGCAATCAGCTTGTATAGTGCATCCGTCGGTTGTAACTGACGGCGGTCCCCGCCGACGCATTGGACAGTTCCAAGAGACATGGGCATGTTCATTTAACGATGTATGGCCCAAGGATTAGTGGGGGCAATCCCATGCGATTTGTCGCGTCACTCACTATCTCTCTCAGATATGGCCACCCGTTTAATGGGATATTGAATGCGGCAAACGTATCTGTCATCTGTTTGGTGAGAGATAATTCTTGGTCATAGGAGTAATCCAGCAGGATCGTGCCTGCGATGTGGAACAGCACTCTAGACGCATCGTCGGGGTGCTGAACGCGAATGGAGAACACAATTTTTCCGGAGAGTTTACCGGGAGAGGTCTTCTTTGCTTGGAAGTCATACTTCGGTACGACAGACCAAGTGTGAATGCCCGGATCCGCGTCTGCCTTGTGTTGGTAGTTCAGGCGGAGGATTGTAATGGATTGGAAACCTAAAGACGACAGAAATCTTTCGTAGTCACCGGTTCGATCCTTGCCCACGGCTAAGCGCCTACCTTCCATCCCGGGGGGCCGCCGTAGACGGCAGGCTGCCGACTTGAATAGATTGCGCCGTCTACGCGACGCTCTTCCTCGACACGGATAGCCGACAAATCGCGGCCTATGCCCAGAAGCTCGCTATTGACATCGATAGCGAGATCCCAAGCCGCTTGCGGTGTCATGGACCGGCCCACGAGGCTCTCCTCAGCAAGCTTCGTACGAGTGGTGAGTGCTTTCATGATCCGTGTGGCGCGGTATGTGACCTCAAAACTATTTGCACGTGAGCAGGCGGTAACGATCGATTCCACTGCCAGTTCAAACGCCCCAACGGTTTTCTCCATATCGTTCTGTCGGGTCCCGCTTTGTTCCAGAGAACTATAAGCGGCGGTCATCGCTTCATGAGCCGCTTTATACTCTGAAACGGCGCGTTCAAGTTCAACCAATCCAGCCGCATCCTCGGCCAACATGACATCATTCTTAGGCTCAGCGCAGTACCGTGAGAGAGTGGTTGTCTTCGTCGTGAATGTCTGTGTCAATCCGATCAGCCTCCGGGTATATTGGTCGCCGTGCGCGTGTCAATCACACAGTATGCCCAATGGATGAATGGGTGAACCAATAGACCGTGTCTTCGTGGCGATCAGCCCCGTTATTCCGCCAGCAAGAGAGTGTTCACAGCATGCAAAGCTGCCAGGCCCGCACTGCTGAACTGCTGCGCACGAAGACGAATCGTTACAATGTCAATAGTAATACGGCATCTATCGAGATGCAACAGGACTCTTCAAAATTATAAATTATACTATTAATAGGAGAATTGTTACCGTACAGCATTGTACGCCACCCGTACGGTGGTGCGCACGACAAGTGGTGCGGGACCAATGACGCAAGATTCCGTGCCGCCGTCTCGACAGTCAGTGGCAAGCGGTGCGAAAGACGTGGATGCCGCGGCGGGCGGTGCGGGCGGTGCGGGTGGTGCGGGTGGTGCGGGTGGTGCGGGTGGTGCGGTGCGGGGTAAGGGGCGATAGCCACAGGTTTTGCGCTTAAGCGCGCGATGGAGAGGGCAGTAAGCGTGCCAATTGCGCTTATTGAGGCCATTTTGGTCGCTTAGCAATGGTTTCTGGTTCTATATTGGTATAATGCGGGAGGCTAAGTGCGTTTTCAGTGCTTATGTCTGTGGGGGGACTTGGTAGGGGTTTGGCCGGGGGACTGGGGGGGCCTGGCGAACGGGACGCAGGCCCCGCT
>JAKACR010000349.1 GCA_021821225.1 Bacillota bacterium
GTTCCATTCACCTCCCCTGATGAGCTTGCGGTATAATGAATCTTAACGCCGCGCCACCCTGATCTCACCCCACAACTCTGCTCGAAATTAGGAACATTTTGCGGCAAGGAGATCACCTTGGACAGATCGGACCACTTTTACAGACACCACACACACGCACCGAGCAGCACCGCGCAGCGCCTGTGGTTCTCCGTGCTCGCGGCAGGCTGGTACTTGTGTGCGCCGCACTATCGCGTCTACCGCAAGTCCCTTCCGGGCTACCTGCTTGGCTTTTGCGTGCGCGGGACGGGGCATGCGTCGGTTCACGGAAAGAGGATCGACGTGCGGCCGGGAGAGGTGTTCTTCTTTGACTTGCAGCAGGAGCATGAATACGCTTCCGACGAACGCGACCGCTGGGAATTTCTCTGGATCCACTTCATCGGCGCCCCGGCCTCGGACTACTACCATCTCCTGAAAGCCGAAGAAAACCCGCTGTTTCGCTTGGATCACCCGGAGCCGGCCGAGCTTCTGTTTCGCCAGTTGCTCGACTTGTTCGGCGCTCCGCCAAGCGGTCTGGAACCGCTCTCACATGCGCTTATAACCCAAATACTCACATTCTTGGTCGCTGACAAGATGCGCATCGGCAGCGTGCAGACCGCCCGCAGCACGGTCCGCTATCCGGACCCCGTCAGACTGGGGATCGGCTTCATGGAAGAGAACTACCAGGCGCCGCTCCAGTTGCCTGACGTCGCGCGGAAAGTGACGCTCAGCCCGTTTCACTACGCGCGGCTGTTCAAGCGCAGCACAGGGATTCCCGTCATGGAATACCTACTGCGCTTTCGTCTGAGTCGCGCCAAGTACCTTCTGGGCTCATCCGACCTGTCGATCCGGGAGGTAGCGGAACAATCGGGGTTTGCCGACCAAAGCTACTTCGGCAAGGTCTTCAAGAAGTACGAGCGCATGACGCCGTCCGAGTTTCGCGCGCGTTCGACAAGGGGTTGACCGCGCCTGCGACGGTCCGCACCGTTTGCCTGGGGCGGCCATATAACAGGAGGTGACGGTCCATTCTCCGCCCGGTTGACTGCACCGCAGAAGCGCAGGCAACCGGGTGGCCTGGGTGGGGAAATTGTGAAAAGGGGAACCAAAATGGCGGAACCCATGGCGCGCAGCGTGTGGGTGCACGTGAAGAACGAATTATTGGAAAGTGTTCACGCAGAGCAGGCTTTCTGTTCCATCATCGCGGAAATGATGCTGCTGCCCCAGTTCCGCTCCCAATCCGGGGTCACGGACGCCTACCGGGAGAATTACGAGACCAGCCTCCTGCGCAACATCGCTGTAGGCCATCTCACGCGCCTGCAGGCCGGTGAGCCGCAGACGCGTCTGGTCGTCCTGACTGTCGAGTCGCTTGCCACGGCGGTGCTTCACGACCGCCTCTGCAACACGGCGCTCCAGACGCTTGCCGCGACGACACCTGACGACCAGGTGTGGCTGCGCGCAGCGAACAACTGGCGCGAACAGCGCGAGTACTGGCTGCGCCGCGCCGCATCCACGCTCAAGTCGGGCATCGCGCCCGAAGTCTGGGACCGGGGTCTGTTCATGGCCCGCTAGGCAAACTGTGAAATTCGATCGGTCCGTCGCAGGTCTGTCCATATATATGTCCGTTTTGGATTTCGCTCCGGACTTTATCACAGTTCCCTCGGGGTCCCGGACGAACGCGCGGACGTTCAGCCGCCGGAAGACTGGCTGCGCAAGGCGTTCTTCGCGACCGCGAGTTCCACATACGCCAGCGCCTGCAAGACCGCTTCCGCAAACGCGTCCGCGACCGTTTCACCCACGCCGATCGTTGCGACGGGCGCATCGAGGAAATCGCCGCACAGATGCACCCTGTACCGTTTTTCCGCGTCCGACAACGCCACTGCGACGAGGTGCTCGGCGGTCAGGCGAAATCCCGCGGAGGTCAGCCCGACAGCTGCGCAAAACGCGTGGCCCTCGGTCGCGCCGCTCCCCTGACCGGGCGCAACCACCCGTTCACCGGGCTTCGTCCACGCCAGTTGCGCCGACCACCCCTCCGTCGACCGTGCGACGCGCGCGCGCACGCGCACGCCTGCTGCACCCGAGAGTCCGAGTTCCTCGCGCATCAACAACTCCAGGGAGGATTCCGCCCCTTCAAACACATATCCCCGCTGTTCCTCCGCCTTGACCCGGGCGAGAATGCGCGCTACCGCCTCTTTGTTCGCCGGCAGCCCGAGTTCCTGCAACTGGTACAGGACGTTGCTGGCGCCCGACAGTTCGGAAATCAGCACACGGCGTTCATTCCCCGTCAGACTCGGGTCCACGTGTTCGTACAGCGACGGGTTCCGAACGACTGCGCTCACGTGAATGCCCGCCTTGTGGGCAAACGCGCTGCGCCCGACATACGGCTGGTTTAAGACTGCCTCCTTGGCCGTCATCTCGTACAAGCGGGCGGACAATTCCCGCAGACCGCGAAGTCCGAGGTCCCCGATCTGCGTCGGCACGCCCAGTTTGAATGCGAGATTCGGCGCGACGACGCACAAGTCCGCGTTCCCGCACCGTTCGCCGAACCCGTTGATTGTGCCCTGCACCTGGGTGGCTCCCGCCGCGACGGCGGCCAGGGTATTGGCAACGGCGAGCCCCCCGTCGTTATGCGCGTGCACGCTGATCTGCGCAAGGTTTTCAGACTTGACGGCGCGCACGGCCGCCGCCACGTCTTCCGGCAGCGAACCGCCGTTCGTGTCGCACAGGACAAGCCAGTCCGCCCCGGCTCCTGCGGCCGCGCGCAGCGTCGCCAAGGCGTACTGCGGATTGCTCCGGAAGCCGTCAAAAAAGTGTTCTGCATCAAACAGCACCTCGATGTCATGCTGTTTGAGAAACGCGATCGTGTCTGCAATCATGGCAATATTCTCGTCCAGCGTCGTGCGCAGCGCGTCGTGGACGTGAAAGTCCCACGTCTTGCCGACCACGGCGCAGTGCTTGAAACCCGTCCCAAGCACCGCCTTCATGTGTTCATCCTCTTCG
>JAKACR010000039.1 GCA_021821225.1 Bacillota bacterium
CCCCGTCGTACGCGCTGTCGCTCACTGTCACAATCGCCACGCGCTTGTCCACTTCCCTCACGACGGTTCCTCCCTGTCTGCCGCACGCTGGTAGTGGCCGCTCCTGCCGCCCTGTTTTTCCATCAATCCGGCAAAGATCAACGACATGTCCTTGTCGATCGCCTTGCACATATCATACACGGTCCATGCGGCCGTCGTGGCGGCTGTCAGCGCCTCCATCTCGACTCCCGTGCGCGCGGTGGTGCGCACCGTGACATCGATGCTGATCGACCGCTCGTCGGGATAGGAAAAATGCACGTCCACTCCGGAGAGCGCAATCGGATGGCAGAGCGGGATGAGTTCGGGCGTCCGTTTTGCCGCCATGATTCCGGCCACTTGGGCGATGGCAAGCACATCGCCCTTTTGCACACCGCCCGCGCGCACGCGCAGAAGCGTCTCCGGGCGCATGACCAGGACGGCGCGGGCCGTTGCAAAGCGGACGGTTTCCGGTTTGTTTCCCACGTCGACCATGCGCGCCCGCCCATCATCATCTAGATGTGTCAACACTCGGCCATCCTGCCGCCATCCCTCCTGCATGCCCATCCCCCGCCGTCAGACTCCGGATTTTCACCGTAGACAAGTATACCACGCGGGTTGGGAATGGATCGAATTTCGCTGGTATAATGGATAGAGAAACGCTCCGATCTGATGGGGGAGATTTGCGATGACCTGGAAAATCCACCTGTTTGCCGCCGCCGCAGAAGCGGCGGGGACCGATGAAATCATCCTGGCCGAGGATAGCGTGGACGCTGTGCGCGACGTGCGGCGCGCCCTCGCCCTTCAGGCGCCCGCCTTGCAGGAACTGCTGACCCGCTCGTGGTTCGCGGTCAACGGGGAATACGCGACGGATGACACGGTTCTTCGCGTCGGCGACGAGATCGCCGTCATTCCGCCTGTCAGCGGCGGCCTGAACAGCGCGCGCGCGTCGTACTCCAGTCGGGATATCGCCGTGGTGCGCGACCCGCTTGATGCCGGAGCCATGTACGACCAAGTGGCGAGCCCGCGTTGCGGCGCCGTCGTCGTGTTTGCCGGAACGGTGCGTGAATGGACGCGCGAGCGCAGGACCCTGCGTCTTGAATATCACGCCTACGATGAGATGGCCATCGCCAAATTGCGTGAGGTGACAGCCGCCTGCCAAAAACGCTGGCCCATCGATCGAATCTCCATTTGGCATCGCGTGGGTGTATTGGAAATCGGGGAAATAAGCCTGCTTGTCGGCGTATCGACACCCCATCGGAAAGACGCCTATACGGCGGCTCAGTTTGCCGTCGATATGCTCAAACGGATCGTGCCCATCTGGAAGAAAGAGTGGTACGCGGACGGTCAGGTGGAGTGGGTGGGACCCGACGGTCCATGGAATCCGGTTGGAGAGGAGAGGACCCCGTAAAACGTACGCTCGGTCCGCATTTCTGTCTGCTTTCTCGCACTGCCCGGGTCTTACCCGCCCCCATTTTAAACAGGCTTCATAAGAAGAGCCGTAAGCGGTTTCATCATTGGCGCAGGCAAAAATGCCTGCCCGTCCTACCGCTCTTCGTCGTCTTCCATCGTGGAAGGCGACCACTGGGTTTCGGTCGGTTTGTGCCGATACGACTGGCAGATTGCCAGAAAAGGATCGTCTGCCACGCGCGTCGCCCTGCGCAGGAGATCTTCCGCTTCTTGCGTGCATGCCGTGCGCTGGCTTGACTTTCGCCCTTCGGCCACCCGGTCACACCCCTTGGCAATCAATTGAGTCATGATAACATTACAATTGTACTACGTTGATAGAATAAGTTCTAGCCCTGCGTTGCAATTTGATTGCAATTTTCCTCAAGATTCGACCGCCTGCAATGATGCCTTGACCACGGCCCCCCTGGACGCGCGCAGGGACCATTCGACGGTTTTCCACATGCGGTCCGCATGATAGTCGAGCATACGCGCAAGCGCCGCGGACGGCAGAACGAGCACGCCGACATCGTCCGCCAGCATGACCACCTCAGGCTCCATTCGGCCCAGGGCGAGCAGGACGGCGCTTTGCACTCTCTCCCTGGTTTTTCCGGCCAGAGCCCGCTCCACCGCCGCGCGCGGCACCGCGCCCTGTTCCGTCCACCCGACCTGAAAGACGACGGACGAACCCTCGTGATCGGCGAGAAAATATCCTTGGATCGACCGCTCGCCGCAGCGATCGTCCATTTCCTTCACGCCGAATACGTCCATCAGAATCCGGACCGTCCCGGACATGTCGTCCGCCGCCAATTCGGCCAGCCTGTCAACGGTCACATCCCGGTCCGGAGAAAGTTCGTCCAAAGACACCGACGCCCGGTTTACGGTTGTTGCGGAAAGGTCGGCGCGCAGGCGTTCCTTGCGGCGGTCGAGCAGCGCCTGCCGGCGCGCCTGCTCAATCTCGTGGTCGATCCACGCCGTCCGATGACCAGCGCACCGCTCGTCGGCAAGGCCGTACTGTCCACAGAGGACTTCCGCCAGCGCTTCGCGATACAAGAGCGAAAGTCCGCCCCACTCCGCCGTCCGCGCTCTCTCCCACTGCGCAAACGACCGCCACACGCGCTTGAGATCCCCTCCGGCGTCGCGCGCCACTTCCTCGTCGATCCGCTCTTTTGCCATATCCAGCACCTCGCGGTTCAAAAGGAGCCAGAGGATCCGGACATCAGGGAAATGCATCCCCTCTTCGGACAGAATCGCGCCCAGATCATGGTGCATCGCAGGCGCCGAATGCGGCGTGAAAGGAATCCCGCGCTCGGCGGATGAACGCGCGATCTGTACCCGCCCGCATTCATCAATCCGGAACGGGCATCGCATATACACGGGGTAGCGCCTTGCGAAAAGACGCAAATACGACCGCGCGTCCCGCACGGCGACAGTGCACAACGAAAGTTCGCGGCGCAACTTCGGAAGTTCCAGCCACAACGGGAGCAGGCGAACGTAAAGGCGCAGCCTCTCCTCGCCCGCCAGTCCCAGCCATGCCAGCGCCAACACCGCCGATGCGACGGCCGCTCGGGCCACTCCGCCTTCCAGCATGTTGTACGCCGCCCCCGCCAGCGCCACCGCAAACAATATCCACACGGACAATCACTCCATCCACACCCCAGTATGCGCGTTTTGCCGCACACCGATACGCGGGCTAAGCGCCACCATTTTTATCATAGATTACGAGACAGCCTCATAGATTCAAGATAGTCATCCGATCCCCGACAGGCAGGTGCACAACGCATGAAGATCATCCGCCGGACACATCGCGCGGCTCTCACCTTGATTGCAGCCGTATTTCTGTCATCCACACTGGCCGGTACAGCCGCGGCGCTGTATCTGTACGGCACAGCGCGACTCCGGTGGCCCGCCATTCCGGCGGCCACAGTGGCTCAAGCTTTGACTGCGGCCGCCCTGGCGCCGATCGCGCCGTCCAGGCCGGCTGGCCTGGAGCGCTCCGCCCTCATTTTTGCCTGGCTCTCCATTGGAGAATTGTCTTTCGAAGCGAATTCTTTTCGACAAATAGCGGCGCGCAGCCCGTTTCATGGTCAGGCGCTCCCTGCTGCCACGCCGCCTTTTCAAAAGAACATCGGCACGGCCGGAACCGCCTCGCAGCGCTTGGTGATCGGCTGGACGCTTGATACGGGCGCCGCCAATCTGATCCAGGCCATGCGCCAATCGCCAGGATTGAATGTCCTTGCTCCAAAGTGGATTCATCTAACGGGACCAGCGGGAACGATCAGCAATACGATTGAACCGAGCGTCGTGCAGGCTGCGCACGCACGCGGCGTCAAGGTGTGGGCGGTCGTGGACAACGGGTTCAACGCGGCGCTAAGCCACGCCGTGCTGCGTTACCAGGATACACAAAGCGCTTTGATCAACCGGATCGTGAATCTGGCCAAGCGCGACCAACTCAACGGCATCAATCTCGACTTCGAGGGACTCAGCTCAGCGGACCGGTGGAATTATGCGCGCTTTGCCCAATTGCTCGCAGGCAGGCTGCACGAGCTCGGCATGCAGTTGTCGATCGACCTGCCTCCCGACATCACGCCGGGAAATAACGCCGGACCGTACAACCACGCCGCTCTGGCCGCCTTCGCGAACTACATTATCCTGATGGGGTACGATCAGCACTGGGGCGGCGATGCGGTCGCCGGGCCGACCGCATCGCTGCCCTGGGTGACAAGCGGCGTGGCGGACATGTTGCACACAGGTGTTCCGGCGAGCAAGCTGGTGCTCGGCGTTCCGTTTTACACCCAGGACTGGACGCTCGGCCAGAACGGAAATACGGCGGGAAGCCAGGCGCTGTCCCTCGTTCAGGTGCACAATCTGCTCGCGGGCCTGCATCTTGCGCCTCGCTGGAATCCGTCGCTCGGCGTGTCGTACACCTCGTTCACACAAAGCGGCGTTCGTCACGAGATCTGGGTGGTCGACCAGCGTTCCCTGCTGCTCACACTGGAGTTGATCGCACAGGATCACCTCGCCGGAGCGGCGGCGTGGTATCTTGGACTGGAACGGCCCTCCACATGGCAGTCGCTTGTGCAGAGCGTTCATTCCCTGCTCTGACAGCGACAAAAAAAGTCCACCGGATTTCTCCGGCGGACGCCGCGCCCTTTGTCATCCGTCCGCGCGCATCGCACAGGCGGCAAAACTCACTGAGGTTGTTCAAAAAGGGGCAGAACTCCCCGGCGCATGGCCGCGTCATCGCCAGAAATGCTCCCTCACGTACCCAAAACGTACGCTCGGTCCGCATTTCTGGCTGCTTCCTAGGGGACATGGGATAATGTCCACTGCACACCCACTCGGTTTATCCCATGTCCCATTGCACTGCGTGGGTCAACCCTGCCCCCTTTTTGAACAGGCACTTTTAGACATTCAAACCGCGCAAAACGTCGAAAATTTCCTCATTGTCCGGTTGCTTGTCAATCGGATGAACGTCGATGAAGCGGACGACGCCCTCCTTGTCAATCACGAACAGCGACCGTTCATTGAACCCTTCGGGCCGCAGCACGCCGTATTTTTCGGCCACAGCGCCATGCGGATAAAAATCGCTGCAAAGCGGATAGGTGATGCCGCCGATCGACTTCTGCCACGCCTCATGACTCGGAACGCTGTCGACGCTGATACCCAGGACCTGGGTATTATACTCTTCGAAACGGGACAATTCGTCCTCGTACGAAGGCATCTGGGCGCTTCAGACAGGCGTCCAGTCCAGCGGATAAAACGCGATGAACACATTCTTGCCGCGAAACTCGGACAGTGTGACCGTTCTGTCACCGTGCGCCTTCAGCGTAAAATCAGGCGCTTTGTCGCCCACTTTCAACGTCTTGGTCTGCGTTGCACCTTTTGGCATGGAAATCCCCCTTTACCACTGATTTATGTAGCATCCGGCGCGCGAGTCCATTATAACAGATCACGCGGTTGGTTGCGCCATCGCCGCTTCCACTCGTCGGCCTGCGCGGGCAAAGGCCCGCTGTCGTACCGCTCGCGCTGAACGGCAAACAGCGCGATCTCCCGCGCCTTGACCGGACTTAGCACATCGGCTCCCACAAACGCGAGCAACGCTGCGCCCAACCCGCTGGCATCCCCTGCGCCAACCGTCACCGCGCATCGGCTCACGGCCGCCTGAAAGGCAAACAGCGCGGGTTCATCAAACACGACATCGTCCGCAAAAAGATGAAAAGCGAGAGAAGCGCCGTTAGCGATATCCGACAGCGCACCGTCCACGCTCAGAACCATTGAGCGCAGCGCCGCCGCAAACAAGTCCACCGGGCGCAAACCCGACCCCACATCGACCAGAGCGACGCGATCCGACCTGCCGGATAAAGCGCGAAACACCAGAGAATCGCCTAGGAAAAGCGCTTCGTCCAAGCCGTCTCGCAAACCGTTCCCGGGAAACAGTGCTTCAAGCCACAGCCATGCCTGTTGCGGCGCGGAAAAACGTGCAAAAAAGGCGTACGCAAAGCCTCCCGTCCTGGGCAGCCCGATCGGCCGCACCGCGGTGGCGCCAGAAGACAGCATCTGCGCCCGCCGCTCGTCCAGTCGCACGATCAGATATCCTTCCTCGCGATATCCGATGAAACCGGTGCCTGTCTCGTCAATGCCTGTTGCGTACAGGGCGGCGACCGGAGTGCAGGCGATGGAAGTGACAGGCGCGCGCGCTCCGCCCAGATAGACGGCGGCGACGCGCCCAAGGACGCCCGGATGGTTCGCCAGGTGCGGCCACACTGCTCCGGGAAGCGGGACATCCTGCGCCGTCTGCACAAGATCCGCCAGGTCGTGGCTGATGTCAAGGAAGCACAACTGCCCCTGCGTAAGATTCCACAACAGCCAGCTCTCCACTCCGCCCACGCGCAGGCCGCTTGCGCTTCGTTCCGACGCATTTGCCAGTTGAGGAACACAGGTCAGCAAAAACGACAATCGTCCGCCGACATTCCTGGCCGGCCAGTCTTCCGGCGTCGTCCACAGGCCAACGGGTCTTCCCGACACCAATTCCCAACACACCAGCACGTGAGGAGACGCCGCGATCCCGACTGCCGCAAGTTCAAACGGTGTGATGCCGGCCCTGCGCACGGCCACATCCGACAGCGTGATGGTGGAACTGAGCAATTCGTCGGCCGACAGCGGCCCATCCCACACACGGAGCGCGCGGGCCGCCTGACTGCCGTCCGATCTATATATGTACACCGCAAGCTGCCGGGAATCCTGCACAATGGAGAGGGCATAGCCCTCACGATCTTCCAGCACGCTTGAAACACCCTCTCCCGACGACGAGCGGTCAGACGGATTTCTTTTTGGGGATCAGATGGTCCGCTGGTCGATGACCGATTTGCGGAACCCTCGATCGCATCGATTATACCACGGCTTGTCCCCGCTTTATCGCGCAGGGTTACTGCTGTTCCCCGATCCAGGATGCGAGATCGGGGACGGTGGACAGGTAGATGTCGCCGTACTCATCGGGGGGGAAATGATCGCGCGGGCCGATCCCGGCAAAACGCAGCCCCGCTGCCCGCGCCGCGAGAAAGTCCGCCGGCGAATCGCCGACAACCAGCGTTCGCCCTGGCCGGACGCCCGCCGCGGCGGTCTGAAACGTGTAGGAGTGCGGTTTGGCCAAAGTTCCCTCGGGCGCCCCTGACCGCGCTTCTTCCTGCCTCACTTCGTCGATCGTCACGATGCGCCGCCGCTCAAAGAGCGACCACAGTCGCAGGGCGCGCAGGGCGCGCTCCGCTTCCCGGCGCGGACGACCCGTGCCGATGCCGAGTGAATGCCCGCTTGCGCGCAGCGTTTCCAGCGCGCAACGCATCGCGCGCGGGTCGGTCATACATCGCTCCTGTCGCGCCAGCCCCGCGCGCAGCCACGCGCTATTCGCCCGCCTGTCGCCGAGAAAATAGGCCTGGAAGCGGTCAATGACCCGCTTTTTCACATCGTCGCCTATCTCCGCGCCAACCTGGGAAAAAAGGACATCCAGCAGTTCCTTCCCCGTCTTCCGATAGCGAGCGAGTTCTTGCACGGCCTGTGCGCCGGACTGATCCACACCGCGCCGCCGCATCAGGACAAACAGCAACACCGCCGCAAGCGACTTGTCCCAGTTACTGTTCACCGCCCGCGCCCGCAGTTCCCGGATCAGGGCGGCGGGCAGATAGTGTTCGCGCAGCAACGCGACATCGGACTCCGATGCGACGGCCTGCGGATCGGGCAGTCCGGTTGGCCAGCGGTTGTTCATGGTTTTTGCAAAGGACGCGGCGGTCAGCGCCGCCGCGTCCAGATAGCCCTCCTCGGACAGGATGACGCCATCGAGATCAAACACCACCAGGTCGAACTCGCGCACGCTCATTGCTCTTCCACGCGAATGCCGATATTTCCGGCCACGCCCGCCGTCATGCCCGCCCGCCACAGTCGCTGCGACAGCGCTTCGTACAGCGCCATGCCGAGTCCGCGAAAGGCGGATTCCCAGATGTGGTGCCCATGCCCGTCGCGGCCCTTGAGCAGGTCGACGTGCAGCGTACACTGTGCGCCCTGGACGAATCCCTCCAGGAATGCCACAAGATCCTCGCTGTTCATCCCCTCCGTCTGTTCGGGCAACCGCACGGCACCGCGCGTAAAATCCAAGTGGGCACGATTTTCCAAAGAGACCACCACGCGCGTGAGCGCCTCGTCGATCGTCCCGTACGCCGCGCCATACCCCACGATGCCCGCCGCCGCGTTGCGCTCCGCGTACTCCTTGACGGCGCGGCCGAGGGTGATCCCCACATCCTCCGTCACCAAGTGGGCGAGGTCAAAATGGTCCAAGCGCACCGTCAGGTCGATATTCAACTGCCCCCGCCACGCCACGTGCTCCAGCATATGGTTGAAAAACGGCAGGGGCGTCCGCAAGTTCCGCTTGGCTTCCGGGTCGCGCGGACCGCGGTCCAGCACCACCTCCACTTCCGATTCGCTAGTGGTGCGGGTTACCCGCACCGGCTTAGTGGTGCGGACCACCCGTACCGGATTGTCGTGGCTATCGCTCAACGATCTCTCACCGCCCTGGCATGTGTTTCAAACCCTTCAATATCGGCAAACAGCGCGGCGCGCTCGCGCACGCGGGCAAAACCCGCCACCGTGGCGTACCCGATCGACGACCGTTTCATAAAATCGTGAATCGACACCGCCGACACGGAACGCGCCCAGCGTCCGGTCGGCAGGACGGCGTTTGGCCCAAGCAGGAAATTGCACAGCGTGACCGGCGTGTCGTCGCCAAGCAGGATCTCCCCCGCGTGCTCGATGCGCGGCAATACGCTAAACGGATCCGCCGTCATGACCTCCATGTGCTCCGGCGCGTATTCGTTCACAAAGCGGATGGAGTCGTCGAGGTCGTCTGTTACGACGATGCCGCCGTATCCCTGCAGCACCGCCTCGACAAACGAGCGTCGCACGGGGTTGGCGATCTTCTCCATGAACGCCTGCACGTTCACCTCGACTGCGTCCGCCAACGCACGGCTGTGAGTGACCAGTAGGGCCGCGCTGTCCGGTCCGTGTTCCGCCTCGATCATCAGGTCGAGCGCCGCTTTGCGCGGATCCGCGCGCTCGTCGCACAGGATCACGGCTTCGCTCGGTCCCGCGGGCACGCCGGGATCGATCACCCCGGAGAGCATCCGTTTCGCCGCAGTCACGTACGGATTGCCCGGACCGATGATCTTGCAAGACGGCGCGACGCTCTCCGTACCAAACGCCGCGGCCGCCACCGCCTGCGCTCCGCCCACCCGATAGATCTCGCGGATGCCGAGCATCCGGGCGACGTAGAGAATCGCGGGGTCCACCCCTCCCTCGCGGTTCGGCGGAGTGAAGACAGCGACGCGCGGCACGCCGGCCACCACGGCGGGCGTGCCGAGCATCAGCAGGACAGAGGGAAAGCTGCCCTTGCCGCGCGGGACGTACAGTGCCGCGTCGGAAAGCGGCGTCACCTTCTCGCCCGCCATGAGTCCATCGTCCACTTCCATCATCCACATGGGCGCGGGCTTTTGCGCCTCGTGAAAACGGCGGATATTCCCGTGCGCATAACGCAGCATCTCCTTCACATCCGGCGCAAGCGCGTTCTCCGCCGCCGCGAATTCCGTCTCTGGCACGGCGATCCCCCGCCGGCTGATGTCGACGCCGTCAAAGCGCAGAGTGTATTCGACAAGAGCCCGGTCACCGCGCTCCCGCACATCCTTGACAATCGGCTCCACAACGCGCATCTGCTCCGAAATATCTACCGCCGCGCGTTGCATCACCCGGCGCTTGTCCTGTTCTGTCACTTGGCTCCAGACGTATCGATTGACGAGCCCCACCACGGCACCCCCGCTCCTGTCTGTATTCCATTCGAAGCAAATGCTTTATCACACTAATATACTAAAGTAATTGTCCCCGATCAGTCAACCGATGGAAGCTCTGAGGGAACTCCCGTCCGTTCCACTTCCGTCCGCTCATTGACCACCATGGCGAGGGTGCAGCGGGCCGCACACACAAGCCGTCCCGCATCGTCCACGATGCGCACGTCCCACACCTGCGTCCTGCGCCCCCTGTGCAACGGCGCCGCCGTGGCCGTCACCCTTCCTGAACGTACACTGCGTACATGGCTGGCAGTCAGTTCAATGCCGGCGACCTCATCGGTCTGCCGCCGCACGTTCAGGGCGGCCCCAAGGCTTGCCGCCGTCTCCGCCAGGGCGGCTGATGCGCCGCCATGCAGCATTCCGGCCGGCTGCCTGGTCCGCGCGTCCACGGGCATCGTGACGATCACGCGCTCCGCACTCGCCTCCGCCACCTCGATCCCCAGGCATTCCATCATCGTCCCGTTCCAACTGCCAGGCAAAAGGTCCATCCGGCGCCTCCATCCCCGTTCGGCAGACATGCGCGCGCAAATGGCCAGATTCAACCCGGGCATGCCTGTCTGGTATCATAATAATAGCGAACGCGCGCGGTTTCGCATAGACGCCCGTATGATCGCATGTCCAGCGGAAGATTGAAGATTGATCAGGAGGTTGATCAGGATGAAGGAAGATCGAGAGCGAATCGCGCTTGTCACCGGGGCAAGCGGCGGTATCGGCCGCGCAACGGCCCTGGCTCTAGCGGGCGCCGGGTATGACCTCATCATCGGCGCGCGCCGGGAATCTCTGCTGGCGGAAACGGCGGATGCAATCCGCCGTCTGGGACGCCGTGTGTTATCCGCCCGTCTCGATGTGCGCGACAAAGCGTCGGTCAACCGCTTTGTGCAAGGCGCACTGACTAGTATGAGACATGTCGATGTGCTCGTGAACAATGCGGGGCTTGCCCGCGGCGTCACAAAAATTGCCGAACAGACCGACGAAGACGAGTGGCTTGAGATGATGGACACCAACGTCATGGGACTGCTGCGCGTGACGAGGCTCGTGTTGCCCACCATGATTGCAAACGGGCGCGGACATATTGTGAACATCGGTTCGACCGCCGCACACGAGGCGTACGCGGGGGGATCGGTGTATTGCGGCAGCAAGTTCGCCGTGCGGGCCATCACGCTCGCCCTGCGCCAAGAATTGCTCGGTCAGCCGATCCGGGTGACCGAAATCGACCCCGGCATGACCGAGACGGATTTCAGCCGCGTGCGCTACCGGGGCGACGAACAGCAGGCCGGAGCGGTGTACACCGGGGCCGTTCCCCTTGCGCCGGAGGACGTGGCGGATGTGATCGTCTTTGCCGTGACGCGCAAGTCCCATGTGAATCTCGACAACATCATCCTGCGCCCTGTCGATCAGGCCGTGCACACCATGGTCCACCGGCGCGCCAGAGCACAACGGGACGGCTGAAATCCGCATATCCGCCATGCGCGACGCATATCCGTAGGATGTTGGAAGCGTCACGAGGCGAGGTGTGAAGAGATGTTGGTCTATACCGTCAAACGGGGAGATACCCTCCAGTCGATCGCTTTGCAAACCGGTGCGCAGGAGATGCACCTGCGACAGTTGAACGGGCTTGTCGGCACAGCCTTGACGACAGGTCTCAACCTGCTCGTGCCGGGACCGCCCCACACGCTGGCGGCGCACCGCGTACAGCCCAAGGAGACGCTGGACATCATCGCCCGCCGGAACGGCACGACGGTTGACGTGTTGGCGGCGGTCAACGGCCTGGACACAACTGCCCTCCTGGCGATCGGTCAGCTCCTGTGGGTGCCGATGCCAGTCGCCGCGAAACGGGCCATCGCGGCAAACGGCTACCTGATACCGGCCGGATCGCAGGATCGCCGCGTTCTGCGCGAGTCGGCGCCGCTTACCATGATCACCGTCTTCAGCTATCATGTGAACCCGGACGGCTCCCTCTCGCCGGTTGCGGACCAGCGCGCGCTCACCGAGAGTTCGGCCCTGGGGCTCACGCCCTTATTGTCCGTCACCAACTTTGACGGCCACAATTTCAACACCGACCTCGCGCATGCCATCCTGTCCGACTCCACCAAGCGGCTGGCCACGATCGACGCCATTGACCGCGCACTGGAGTTGAAGGGCTATCACGGGGTCAATATCGACTTTGAGCACATGCAGCCCAATGACCGCCCGCTCTACAACGAATTCATCGCGGAAGTGCACCGGGCCGTACACGCTAAAGGCAAGTCCCTGTCCATCGCGCTGGGTCCAAAGACGCACAATGAACCCGATGCCGCCTGGATGGGCGCGTTTGACTACAAAGCGCTTGGGGAAACCGTCGATTTCATCATGCTGATGACCTATGAATGGGGTTGGGTCGGCGGGCCGCCGATGGCCGTCGCGCCGCTTGGCCAAGTGCGCGCCGTGCTGGATTACGCCCTTTCCGTCATCCCCGCCGACAAACTGTTGATGGGCATACCGACATATGGATATAACTGGAACGTGCCGCACGATCCAAAGAGCCCGCCCGCGGCAGGCGAGTCGCCCCGGCAGGCGCAGAATCTTGCGGTGCAACACGGCGTCCCCGTGCAATTTCACCCACTGTCCGCCAGTCCGATGTACCGCTACCGCAGCGGTTCGCAGGAGCATGAGGTGTGGTACGAGGACGCCAAATCGCTGCTGGCCAAGTTTCACCTCGTCTATGAAATGAACCTGCGCGGCGTGAGTTTCTGGGTATTGGGACAAAACTTCCCGCAACTGTGGCCGCTTCTGGCCGATACGTTCACGGTCCGGTGAGTGTCTGGACGGACACGGCGAGCGCGGTCGACAGAGTCTGTCCGCCCTGAACAGTCATGGCGGATCCGTTGTCGACAGCCTCGCGCAACCCATGCGTCGGATAGCCGCAAAACGGCTCCAGCCCGATGTTGTAATGGCGCCCGTACCACGGGAATCCGTCCGCCCCGAACTCCTGCCAGAACCAGCAGTCCGGAAACACGGCCTTGTCCCACTCGACACCCAGCACCACTCCGAGTCGCGGACTTACGATCTGGTACACTCCTGTCGGGAAATCCGCCAGATATACGATATCCCGGCCGCTGCCGGGCTCGGGCAGACGGCTCGCGTCGTACACAGTCCCGTCCTTACCGGGGATGAGGGGCCATTCGTGGCAACCGGCCTGAAAGCGGCGGGATTCCAGCGGCTCATCCTCCACGCGCGCCGTTTTTGCGGGAGTCACGATGCGGCAGCCCGGTTCAAGAAATGGCCCGCCAAAGGCAAAGTGGTATCCCCACATCGCGCGCTGGGCAAACGGGCTCAGATTTTCAACCGTCTCTTCAATGACAAGGCGCGCCTCGCGCGACCGCAGACGCAGCGTCTTGACAAGCCGGAAGGGCGTCTTGTGCAGGTCCACGGTGAATCTCACGGCCACGCGGTTGGCAGACTGTTCGACAACCGTCCAGTCCCACGGCAAAAGCGCGGCCTCATCGTGCTGCCGCAGGTCTGCGCCGTTATACTGGCAGGGCATCCCGCCATTTGGAAATACCTCCTGCCAGCCCCCCTCGTAATTGAGGATGAAGCCGTCGCACAACCCCCGTTCGCGCAGTCCCCAGGCCGTTCCCCACGTGAAATCGCAGTCCGTGGGCTTGTGGAGAAACTCCACCACATCCGTTCCTTTGCCCGGCAGGACCATCACTCGAAGGATCTCGTTCTCGATCACCAGCGCGTCGTATCCGCGCACGGTGATATCCGTCAACACCCGGCATCCCCGCTGTCCCAGCATCAAACCTTTCTCCTCTCAGGGTGGATTAGTGGATTGCCCCGGCCGCGGTTGCGCATGAACATCCGATGGAACATCGGCGGATGCTGTGCGGCGGCATGGAGGTTTACTCCACCCTGCGAATGTTCGGATCGGCAAAGATATCGAGCTCGTCCCGGCTCGTGCTGGAAAACTCCGATACAATCGCGCCTTCCTCACCCGCCTGGAACCAGTGCCACGTATCCGGAGGGATGGTGTACTGCTCGCCTGGGCGCAATTCGATCTCGCGAAACACCGTATAGTACGCCTCGCTGCGCTGGGGAACCCGCGCCTTTGGCGACTGGGTCGCTTCTCCTTCCACGTACAGCCACACGACGCCCGCGCGGCAGCGGAAGGTCTCCATCTTGCCGGGATCGGCCCCGACCGCCGGATGTCTGTGCTGCGGGCAGGTCTGTCGCGGGAACAGCACAAGTTCCTTCGCACAGTACCGCGGGTTGTTCACGTACGTGATGAGTTCAAGCCCCTGGCTCTCCAGGTCGTCCAGGCCAAAGTCGGCCACCTCGATCTTCTTTGCCTCGGCGGGCGAAAGCACGATATGCTGATCTGCCAGCACCTGCCGCGTTTTCGCCCGCGCCCACTCCACCTGTTGCTGCGTTGCCATCCCAGTTTCTCCCTCCCAATCCGATCACTCAACGCCGCTTCCCGCGCCCGTCAACACCCGGACGCCCCGTTCGCGCAGCGCGTCCTGGATCCCTGCCGAGAGCAGGTGATCGGACACCAGGATATCCACCTCATCCCAACGCGCGAACGCGTGGTACGACGCCTGCTCAAACTTGCTCGAATCGGCCAGCACGATGACCTGATCCGCCGCGGCAATCATGGCTTGCTTGATTTCCGATTCATAGAGATTCGAATTGAGCAACCCCTGTTTCAGAGAGAGCGCCGAGGCTCCCAAAAACAGCTTGCTCGCCCGCAAATCACCCAAAAACTCTTTTGTCTTGGGGCCGACGGTCGAATGCGTGGACGCCCGGACGATACCGCCGGCCAGCAGCAAGGACGACGCTTTGCCTGTCAGTTCACGCGCGATCGGAAGCGAGTTCGTCACGACCACGAGATTCTCGTCCTGGGGAAGGATTTTCGCCAGTTCGAGTGTCGTCGTGCCGGCGTCCAGGATGATCACATCCTGCGTTTCAATGATTCCGACTGCGCAGCGCGCGATCTCCTGTTTCCGGTTCGCGAAAGCCGATGCGCGCACATCCAGGTTCACGTCCTGGTTCACGCCCGTTCTCGCTGTGGCCAGGACGGCTCCGCCGTATACCTTTTTGACGACCCCCCGTTTTTGCAGGGCGTCGAGATCCCGCCGGATCGTCATGTCAGAGACGGCGAATTTCTCAATCAACTCGGCCACCTTCACAAGGTGTTTTTCGCGCGCCATCTCCGCGATCAGCGCTTGTCTTTCCACGCTCAACACAGCGGGGCACCCCTTTTCGACCAAACAACTTATCCTCATCAGTATAACGACATCAACCAATCATATGCAATACAAACGACAGGTAGATTCA
>JAKACR010000350.1 GCA_021821225.1 Bacillota bacterium
CCGCAGAACTACACGCTCGGCATGGGAATGTACGGCATGGTGAACAACCAGTTTGCGACCCAGCAATGGGGCGTGTTCGCCGCGGGCGCGCTGGTCAGCGCCATTCCGCTCACGGTCGCCTACATGCTCCTGCAGCCGATGATCGCGAAAGGATTGACGGCAGGTTCCGTCAAAGGCTGAGTCAAGCCGCCGCACATGGCAGTCTCGGTTGGAAGTCTCAGTTGAACTGCGGCGACGGCGGGCGACAGGAGACGGGTTAAATGACGACTCAACAACACGACAACTTCGAACGCATTGCATGCTCTGCCTGGCATGAATCGGTGGAGCCGTTCGCCTACGCCGACGACGGCGCGCTGGTCGTTCGGCTGCGCCTCGCCATCTCCGCTGCACGCGCCGTGCACGTCGTGCACTACGACAAGTTCCTGCCAGACGCAACGCTGCAGACGGACCATGCCGAACGCTTCGCACAGGACGGGCCCTTGCACGAGCTTTTTCAGGCGCGACTGACGCGGACGAGCAAGCGGTTCCGCTACTACTTTCGCATCGCGACGGCGCAGGCCGTGTATTTCTACAGCCGCGCCGGCGTGCACAGCGCCCCCCCGCAACAGGCGGACGCGTTCGAGGTGCCGTATCTCGGCGAGCGGGACCGCTTCGCTCCCCCTCTGTGGACCAAAGGCGCCGTCTACTATCAGGTCTTCCCCGACCGCTTTGCGCGCGGCGCACAGCGCGAAGATTACACGTCCCTTGCGGGAACCGACGGCGATGTCGCGCTCGCCAAGTGGGACGATGCCCCCACAGGCGCAAATTTCTTCGGCGGCACGCTGCGCGGGATCACCGAAAACCTGGACCACCTGTCCCAACTCGGCGTCGATGTCCTGTACATGACGCCCATTTTCGCCGCGCCGTCCAATCACAAGTACGACACGACCGACTACTTCAAGATCGATCCCGCGTTCGGCTCGCTGGAAGATCTGCGGACGTTGACTGCGGCCTGCCGCGAACGCGGCATCCGCGTCGTTCTGGATGCCGTGTTCAATCACATGGGCGCCGACCACCCGATTTTTCGCGACATCCTCGAACACGGCCAAGAGTCCGCCTACAGTGAATGGATCTATCCCGCATCGTGGCCGCTCTCCGCGGACGACCGCAACTACGAGACATTCGGCTACGTCGCCAATATGCCCAAATGGCGAACGGCGCACCCCGAGGTTGTGGACTATCTTACTAGCGTAGGGTTATACTGGATCAACGAAGCGGGAATTGACGGATGGCGGCTCGATGTGTCTGATGAAGTGGAACACCGTTTCTGGCAACACTTCCGCGCTGCGGTGAAAGCGCGCAAGCCGGACGCGTTGATCTGCGGCGAAATTTGGCAACTGGCGACGCCGTGGCTGCGCGGCGACCAGTTTGACGCCGTCATGAACTATCCTTTAGGAGAAGCCATCCTTTCCTGGATCGCGCGCAGAGACACGGACGCAGACGGCTTTCACCTGGCGGTCGAGCGCATCCGCGCCGCGTATCCCGAACCGGTGCTGCCCGTCCTGTGGACACTGCTTGACTCGCATGACACGCCGCGCTTGCTGACGGTTTGCGCGGGCGACCGGGAGCGCGCCATGCTGGCCGGCTTTCTTCAGTTCACGTGCCCCGGCGCACCGGTCTTGTACTACGGCGATGAGGTAGGCATGGCCGGCGGTCCCGATCCCCTTTGCCGCGCCGGGATGGTGTGGGACAGCGAGCGACAGAACGCAGAGATGCTTGAGCACTATCGCCGCTTGACCGCCTTGCGCGCCCGGTTCCCAAGTCTGCGCACAGGTGACATGCGCCCTGTCTTTCAGGGGCATTCGCGCCATCTCTACGGGTTTGTCCGCCGTGCGCCGGAGGGCGGCCAACTCGCCCTGTGCCTGGTGAATAACGGCCCGCGTCCACTGCGGCTCCGGCTGCGCGACTCACTGCTGCCCCGGGGCGCCTACCGCGTCGTCCACGGTCCGGGCGAGGGTGAACGTTACCAGTCCGGGCAAGCCCTGACCGTACCCCGCCGCTCCGGACTTCTGCTGATTATGGAAACTTCTACACAACAGGCGGGTGATGATCGATGACTTCCAATATCAAAGATGTCGCAACCAAGGCAGGCGTCAGCCCGTCCACTGTGTCCCGCGTCCTGGCGAATCATCCGCGGATCAGCATGGCGACGCGCGAACGCGTGCGGGACGTGATGAAGGAACTCGACTACCACCCGAACGCCATCGCCCGCAGTCTGGTCAAGCAGAGTTCGGAAGCGATCGGCCTGCTGATTCCGAGTTCCATTGAACAATTCTTCCTTAATCCGTTTTTCCCTGAGGTCCTGCGGGGAATCACGCAGATCGCCCAGTACTCGGGGTACGATATCGTCCTGTCCACCGCGCTGCACGGGAAAAACGACGTGGAGCGACTGGAGCGCATGGTGCGCAGCAAACAGGTGGACGGCGTCATTCTGCTCACCGCGCGCCTGAATGACCCGCTCTTCTCAGTTCTTGAAGAAAACCACATCCCGTCGGTCGTCGTTGGCAGGCCGTCGCAGGACGTCCACCTCTCCTGGGTCAACAACGACAACCGCCGGGCGGCGTACGACACCACCACGCACCTGCTGAAGCTGGGCCACCGTCGCATCGGGTTCATCGGCGGCTCTCAGGAACTCGTTGTCACGGTGGACCGACTCGCGGGGTATTCGAGCGCACTGCAGGAACAGGCCGTCGCGTTTGACCCGAACCTCGTGGTTTCCGGCGAATTCATCGAAGACGTCGGCTACAATGGGATGATGCGCCTGCTCGCGCTGGCCGAACGGCCGAGCGGCATCGTCGCGTCGGACGACGTGCTCGCCTTTGGCGCCATGCGCGCGGCCGGCGAACTCGGATACCGCATTCCGGAGGACCTCGCGATCGTCGGCTTCAACGATATTCCACTGGCGCGGCTGGCCAACCCGCCCATGACCACCATGAACGTGCACATCTACGAATTGGGC
>JAKACR010000040.1 GCA_021821225.1 Bacillota bacterium
CCGGCGTGCCGTGCAGCGGCTTGAGGATGAACAGCGAGGCGTAGTTGCCGACGATGGTGAGGCCGACGATCGAAAAGACGCCGTTTTTGATGCTGACCTGTTCATTGGACGCCACTTCTTCCGCCGTATAGGAAGGCATGCAGGGTTGCTCCCGGGATGGCACCGACATGGCGAACGCGCATTTGCCAAACGTCCGCGCTGCGATTATATCACGTCCGGTTCAGGCGAACGACCAGGGATCCGCGACAAATTTTTTCAGCAATTCGATCTCGCGCGCACTGATCCGTCCGCTCTGTTCCGCCGCGCGGATCACTGTAGAAAAATCCGTCAGGCACAGCAGTCGGACACCCGCCTCGGCCAGATTCTGCCTGGCGAAACTGAATCCATAACTGAAAATTGCCGCGGCGACGCCCACCTCCACTCCCGCATCGCGCAGGGACTGGACAACGGAGAGCACGCTTTTGCCCGTGGAAACCGTGTCCTCGATGACGGCGACCCGCTGACCGGGCAGCACCCTGCCCTCGACGCGGTTCTGCTTGCCATGCTCTTTCGCGCTGGAGCGCACGTACACCATCGGCAAGCCCAGGCGCTCGGCGACCCACGCGGCGTGCGCGATCCCGCCGGTGGCCGCGCCCGCAATACACTCGATCTCCGGGTGCTCCTCCGCCAGCAGACGCGCGAAGCCGTCTGCGATCTGCGTTCGCACCGCGGGATGGGAAAGCGTGATGCGATTGTCCGTATACACGGGAGCACGCACGCCGGATGTCCACACGTACGGATTATTCGGACGCAGCGTGACCGCCCCGATTCTGAGCAGGGCCATGGCGATCCGGTCGCTTGTCCCCGCTCTGTCCGCCACTGGCGGCCGTTCTCCCGTGGATGCGCGTTGTGCCGCGCGATCGTTCACGTTCATGCCTGGACCCCTCCATCACTCACTGGAAATCACCGCGTCGATCTCAGACCATATCGCCCGCAAGGCGGCGTCCGGATCGGCCGCGCGCGTGACGGGCCGCCCCACCACCAGGTAGTCTGCTCCCGCCTGGACGGCGGCGCGGGGCGTGGCCATGCGCGCCTGGTCGCCCGCCTGTGCGCCGGTGGGCCGAATCCCGGGAACAAGCCGCGCCAGGCCGGGAAATGCGGCGCGCAGCACCGCCGCTTCGTCCGCCGAACACACGACCCCGTGCACCCCGGTCTGTTGCGCCAGCCCGGCCAGCCGCATGACATGCTCCACCATGGGCGCCGGGCAGAATCCGATCGCCGCCAGGTCGTCGTCGCGCAGGCTGGTGAGTGCCGTAACCGCCAGCGCACACGCGGATTCATTCACTTCTTCCGCCGCCTCCACGGCGGCGCGCAGCGTCGCCGCGCCGCCCATCGCATGCACGGTGAAAAGGTCCACCCCGAGCCGGGCCGCCTGGCGCGCCGCCGCGCCGACCGTATTGGGAATATCGCAAAACTTCAAATCCAGAAATACGTGCTTGCCGAGTCCCACCAGTTCTTCGACAAGCGGTCCGCCCGCCGCCAGGTACAGTTCCAGCCCCACCTTGTAGTGCGTCGCGCGCCCGCCGAGCGCCCGGACGAGCCGGAGCGCGTCATCCCGTGTCGGCACGTCAAGCGCCACGTACACCGGCGGTCTGACCGCGCGAACTTCTCTGTCCATCAGACGGCACACTCCTTTCGCCTGCGTTGCGCCGCGGGATTGGCCGCCGCGATCACGTCCGCAACCCGCTTCACACCGTTTTGCGCGCACCAGTCACGCACTTCCCCGATGATCCGCGGGCAAGCGAACGGGTCCGTAAAATTGGCCGTCCCCACCTGCACCGCGTCAGCGCCCGCCTGCAGGAATTCAATGACATCCCGCCCGCTTGTGATACCGCCGATGCCGATGACGGGGATGTGGACCCGTGCGGCCACCTCGTACACCATCCGGACGGCGACAGGCCGGATGGCCGGGCCCGACAGCCCTCCCGTGCCATTGGCCAGGATCGGCTGACGCCGATCGATGTCGATGCGCATGCCGATCAGCGTGTTGATCAGCGACAGGGCGTCCGCTCCAGCCTGCGCGCACGCCTCCGCCATTTCGCCGATATCGCTGACATTTGGCGACAGTTTGACGATGACGGGCTGGCGCGCAGCTTGCTTGACCTCCTTCACCACGGACGCCGCCATCACCTTGTCTGTGCCGAACTGGATACCGCCGCACTTGACGTTGGGACAGGAGATGTTCAGTTCGATTGCGGTCACCTGTGGACTGTCGGCCAGTCGGCGGACGACCTCCACGTAGTCTGCGATCTCCGTTCCGGCGATATTGACGATCACCGGCAGATTCTCATACTGTGCCAGATGGGGCAGTTCCTCCTGCAACACGCGATTTACACCGGGGTTTTGCAATCCGATCGCATTGAGCATCCCGGCCGGCGTCTCGGCCACGCGCGGCGCGGGATTGCCCATGCGCTCCGTGAGCGTCGTCGCCTTCACCACAATCGCGCCAAGCAGCCCCAGATCGTAGAAGCGGACCATCTCATGCCCGAAGGAAAAGCAGCCGGAAGCCGGCATGACGGGATTTTTCAGTGTCAGGTCGAGCAGTTTCACGCGCAGGTCCACCTCGTCTTGCGTCACGGGAAAACCACCTCCTCCGCGGGAAATACCGGGCCGTCCCGGCACGTCTTCAGGTTGTGCACGCGATTGTCGCGCAAAATGGGGTGCACACAACCGACGCAGACGCCAAAACCGCAGCCCATGCGCTCTTCCAGCGACAGATAGCCGGGCACGCGCAGTTGTGTCATTGCCCGCTGCACCGCGCGCAGCATGGGAGTGGGACCGCAGGCGTAGTAGCGGTCGACCCCCGCCGCCCATTCCGACGTGAGCAATCCGGTGACAAGGCCCTTGTTCCCCAGCGAGCCGTCGTCCGTTGCCACCCGCAGCTCGCCGCAAGACGCGAGATCGTCGAGCAGAATCGCCTGCGCGCGCGTCTGAAAGCCGACCGCAGAAACCACGTCCGTACCCTGCCCGGCAAGGCGGCGCGCCAGTTCGACGAGCGGCGGGACGCCGACGCCCCCGCCGACAAGCAGTGCGCGCCGGTCCCCTGCATGCAACGTAAACCCCGTTCCGAGCGGTCCGAGGACATCCAGCCAATCACCCGCGCCGCGTCTGGCGAGCCTTGCCGTTCCCTCCCCCTGCACCCGGTAAACGACCGTGACGCTCCCGCCTGCGCGATCAACTCGGCAGACCGAAAGCGGCCTGCGCAGGAGAAAATCGAACGAATCGCTCACCCGAATGTGGACGAACTGACCGGGCGAAGCGACGGCGGCGCCTGTGGGATCCAGGAACCGAAGCTCAAATATTTCCGGCGCGATCGTGCGTTGTTCCAAAATCTGGACGGACGGCATCCGCGTCACCCCGCCTTCTCGCCTCGCGCAGCGCCGTCGTTCGAAACCGCACCGCGTCGAGCACATCGTAGACGGCGCGGGCCGTGTCAAGCGACGTCAGGCACGGGATGCCGTGTTCCACGGCTTCGCGTCGGATGCGGAATCCGTCGCGCTCTGGCGCGCGCCCGCGCGTGAACGTATTGATCACCATCATCGCCTCGCCGCCGCGAATCAATTCGAGCAGTGTGGAATCTCCTGTGGAAAGCTTGTTCACGGTCTGCGACCGTATGCCGTAACGCGCGAGAAACTCAGCCGTCCCTTCCGTCGCGTACATGCTGAATCCGAGTTCCGACAGGCCGCGCAAAATGGGCAGCGCCTCCGCCTTGTCCTTGTCGGCGATCGTCGCGAGAATCGAACCCTGTGTCGGAAAGCGAAATCCCGCGGCCAGCATACCTTTATACAGCGCCTTGGGAAAGGTAGAATCCGTCCCCATCACTTCGCCCGTCGACTTCATTTCCGGCCCGAGCGTCACATCCACATCCCGCAATTTCGCGAACGAGAATACCGGAACCTTGACCGACACCACATCCGCAGGCGCGACGAGTCCCGTCGCAAAGCCGCTCTCGGCAAGCGGCTCGCCGAGCACGGCGCGCATCGCCACGTCGACCATCGGAATGCCGGTCACCTTGCTGAGAAACGGAACCGTGCGCGATGAACGCGGATTGACCTCAATCACGTACACCTCGCGGTCCGCGACGACAAACTGGATATTGACCAGGCCCCTGACATTCAATCCCCGCGCGATGCGCATCGTGTAATCCACGATGCGCTCCTGCAGATCGACCGACAGCGACTGCGGCGGATATACCGCGATCGAATCGCCCGAGTGCACGCCGGCCCGTTCGACGTGCTCCATGATCCCCGGTATCACGACGGTTTCTCCGTCCGAGATGGCGTCCACCTCGACTTCCGTCCCGACGATGTAGCGGTCGATCAAAACCGGTTGCTCGCTTGAAACCTGCACCGCCTCGCGCATGTACAGTTCCAGTTCAGCCGCCGAATAGACGATCTGCATCGCCCTGCCGCCAAGCACGTAAGACGGCCGGACGAGCACAGGATACGCCAGGCGGCGCGCGACGACTCGCGCTTCTTCCTCCGACGCGACCGCCGCACCCGGCGGCCGGGCGATTCCGAGTTCCTCCAGCAGCGCGTCGAACCGCTCCCTGTTCTCCGCCCGGTCGATGTCCGCCACGTCTGTGCCGAGGATGCGCACGCCGCGACGCGCCAGCGGTCCCGCGAGATTGATCGCCGTCTGGCCGCCGAACTGCACGATCACGCCCTGTGGGCGCTCCCGTTCGATCACGTGCATCACGTCTTCGATGTACAATGGTTCGAAGTAGAGCCGTTTGGATGTATTGAAATCCGTGGAGACCGTTTCCGGATTGTTGTTGATCACGATCGATTCGGAGCCGCGGCGGTTGAGCGCCAGGGCCGCATGGACTGAACAGTAGTCAAACTCGATCCCCTGTCCGATGCGGATCGGTCCGGAACCAAGCACGAGCACCTTGTTCCCGTCGCTTTCCTGCACCTCATCTTCCCGCTCGTACGTCGAGTAATAGTACGGCGTCCGCGCTTCAAACTCCGCCGCGCACGTGTCGACCATCTTGTACACCGGCCGCAGCCCGAGCCGATGGCGCCACTCCCGCACACGCTGTTCCGTCAGGCCCGCCTTTTGCGCGACGTACGCGTCTGGAAAGCCCGCGCGCTTGGCCAAAAGCAGCAGCTCATCGTCAAGGCCGTCCTCGATCCGGCGCGCGAGGTGCAGCAAACCGGCCAGCTTGTCGAGAAAGAAGCGGTCCACCTTTGTGCGCTCCGCCAGTTCGCCCGCCGTTGCGTTGCGCCGCAACAGTTCGTAGAGTACAAACAGCCGCTCGTCGTCGGGCTGCTCCGCCCGCTGCCACAGCCTGTCGTCCGGCACTTCGGCCAGCGAAGGCAATTCCAGCGACTGCCGGCCGATCTCAAGTGACCGCACCGCCTTCATCAACGCCTCCTCGAACGTCCGGCCCAAGGCCATCACCTCGCCGGTCGCCTTCATCTGCGTGCCGAGTCGGCGCTCCGCAGCGATGAACTTGTCAAACGGCCAGCGCGGAATCTTGCAGACCACATAGTCCAGCGCGGGTTCGAAACAGGC
The DNA here is from genome assembly GCA_021821225.1 of Bacillota bacterium. The sequence goes on from JAKACR010000040.1 coordinate 5,557, forward strand.
GTACGTCTGCTGCGTGATCGGGTTGACCAGTTCGTCGAGCGTGTAGCCGAGGGCGATCTTGGCGGCCATCTTGGCGATCGGATAGCCGGTCGCCTTGGAGGCTAGCGCGCTGGAACGGCTCACGCGCGGATTGACCTCGATCACATAGTACTGTTCGCTCTGCGGATCGAGCGCGAACTGGATATTGCACCCGCCCTCGATCGCGAGCGCCCGGATAATGCGCAGGCTGGCCGCCCGCAGCAATTGATACTCGCGGTCCGTCAGCGTCTGGCTCGGCGCCACGACCACGCTGTCCCCGGTGTGCACGCCGACCGGATCGATGTTCTCCATATTGCAGATCACGATGCAATTGTCGTTGGCATCGCGCATCACTTCGTATTCCACTTCCTTGTAGCCGGCGATGCTGCGTTCGACCAGCACCTGTCCGATCGGCGACAGGCGCAGGCCGAGCGATACGATGTGTTCATACTCTTCTTCCGTGTGCGCGATGCCGCCGCCCGTTCCACCGAGCGTATAGGCCGGACGGATGATGATCGGCAGGCTGACTTTCTCCTGAAACGCCCGCGCTTCGGCAAACGAAGTGACGATGGCGCTGTCCGGCACAGCTTCGCCGAGTCTGCCCATGAGGGCGCGGAACTGCTCCCGGTCCTCCGCCATCTTGATTGACGGCAGCGAAGTGCCGAGCAGGGCAACGTTTTGTTCCGCCAAGACGCCCGCATCGGCGAGCGCCACCGCCAGGTTGAGTCCGGTCTGACCTCCCAGTGTCGCGAGCAATCCATCCGGCCGCTCCCGGCGGATGATCTGAGAAAGGAATTCGATCGTCAGCGGCTCGACATAGACGCGGTCCGCGACATCCGGGTCGGTCATGATGGTCGCCGGATTGGAATTGACGAGCACCACGCGCATGCCTTCCTCGCGCAGCGCCTGGCAGGCCTGTGTGCCCGCGTAGTCGAATTCCGCCGCCTGTCCGATGACGATCGGACCCGACCCCACCACCATGACGGTCGAGATATCAGAACGCTTGGGCATGGTCCCGCCCCCTCTCCCACTGGTCGATCAGATCCATAAAATCGTCAAACAGATAATCACTGTCGTCGGGACCCGGCCGCGCCTCCGGATGGTACTGCACCGAGAAGGCGGGCGCCAAGCGATGGCGCACACCCTCCACCGTCCCGTCGTTCTGGTTGATGTGTGTCAGTTCCAGTTCTGTTCCGGCAAGCGACGCCTCGGTCACCACATAGCCGTGATTCTGCGAGGACATGCAGACGCGGTTTGTGCGCAGGTCTTTTACAGGGTGGTTGACCCCGCGGTGGCCGAAGCGCAGTTTCTCTGTCTTCGCCCCGCAGGCGAGGGAAAGCACCTGATGCCCCATGCAGATGCCGAACACCGGCACGCGCCCGATCAGACACCGGACCGTATCCACAATCTCCGGCAGATCCGCCGGATCCCCTGGACCGTTTGACATCATGACTCCTTGCGGGCGCCACGCCATGATCTCGTCGGCCGCGCTGCAGGCGGGCAGCACCGTCACGTTGCAGCCGCGCGCGCGCAGACTGCGCAGGGTGCCCGTTTTCAATCCGAAGTCAAGCAGCGCGATGCGCCTGCCCTCTCCGGGCATGGTGTACGGCGCGGGCGCCGTCACGCGCGCGACCTGGTCGCGCGGAAGGTTCCACGCGCGCAGTTCCGTCAGCAGATCGGCTTCCGGCCGGCCGTCTGTGGTGATCACCGCGCGCAGCGTTCCGTGTGTGCGTAAAAGGCGGGTCAACATCCGCGTGTCGATCCCGGCCATTCCGATCACGTCCTGCCTGCGCAAAAAATCGTCCAGGCTGAACTGGTTGCGATGATGATTGGGCAATCGCGCCGCCTCCCGGACGACGAAACCGAGCACATGGGAGCGGGTCGACTCCACATCTTCCGCATTGCACCCATAATTGCCGATGAGCGGATAGGTCATGGCGACAATCTGGCCGCAGTACGACGGGTCCGTCAGCACTTCCTGATACCCGGTCATGCCAGTATTGAACACGATCTCGCCGAATCGCTCACCTTTTGCGCCGAAGTGTTCGCCGACAAAAAGCGTCCCGTCTTCCAACAACAAGCGAACGCGCACGCTCACACACCCCCCTTTGCGCAAAATTCCATTCCCGGTTCATAGCGTGTCATGCACGATACGGCCCGCGTGCACGGTCAGGACGGGCCAACCATAGAGGCGCCGGCCCGCAAACGGCGTCACCCTGCCCTTGGAGAAAAAATCGTCCGGCTGGACCGCGCGCTCCACAAACGGATCGATCACCGCGATGTCGGCCCGCGCGCCGACCGCGATGAGGCCTCCCGCCAGCCCGAAAATACGGGCAGGCAAGAGTGACATGCGGGCGACCAGTTCATGCACAGGCCAGACGCCGCTGTGGACGAACGCCGTGAACATCGCCGGCAGGCTGATCTCAAGGCCGCTGAAACCAAACGACGCCTCCGGCAGCGGGCGAGCCTTTTCGTCGGCCGCGTGCGGCGCGTGATCTGTCGCGATGATGTCGAGCGTCCCGTCGAGCAGCCCCCGCACGCACGCCTCGCGGTCCGGTTCGGCGCGCAGCGGCGGATTCACCTTGGCGTGGCCGCCGTGCGTGCGCAGCAGCCCGTCGTTTAACAGCAGATGGTGCGGCGCCACTTCCGCCGTCGCGCGGACGCCAAGGCGCTTGCCAGCGCGGATGGCCTCCACGGCCGCGGCCGGACTGACGTGGCAGAAGTGCACATGCGATCCTGTCGCCGCCGCGAGCACGATGTCCCGCGCGACCATCACCGCCTCCGCTTCCGGAGGAATGCCCGGCAATCCGAGTTCACGCGCGATGTCCCCGGCGTGCACACACCCGCTGGCGGAAAGCGATTCATCCTCAGCGTGCACCGCGACGGGAACGCCAAGCCGGGAGGCGGAAAGAAGCGCCTCGCGCATCATCGCCGCCGATTGCACGCCGCGCCCGTCGTCCGAGAAGGCCACGGCGCCCGCGGCGCAAAGCGCAGGAAAATCAGTCAGTCGCTCTCCACGCGACCCCTCCGTCACAGCCGCGATCGGATGAACCGTGGCGTGGCCGCAGCGCGCCGCCTCCTCCCGGATCCAGCGGACGGTGTCCACACTGTCCGTCACGGGCAGCGTGTTCGGCATGCAGCAGACCTGCGTGAAACCGCCCGCCGCCGCCGCCCGGGTGCCGCTCTCGATCGTCTCCTTGTACCCGAACCCCGGTTCCCGCAGATGTACGTGCACATCGATCAGACCCGGCGCCACAAACAGGTCCGCGACATTGCGCACCTCATGTCCGGATGCAGACAATCTGTCGCCGACAGCCGCGATGTAACCGTCCTCCACCAGCACATCCGCCCGCGCGATGCGTTTCCCCACAGGGTCCACCAGCAGTCCGCCTTGCAACAAAAGCCCCATCTCACCGCACCTCCGCAATTCTTCCCTCGTGACCCCCCCTGCGCTCCGGTTGCAGGCTCTGTTCGAGTAACGCCATCCGGACGGGCACGCCGTAATGCGACTGGCGAAAATAGGCGGCCCTTGGGTCGTCGTCGACCTCCTGCGCAATCTCCCCGGCCCGCGGCAACGGATGCATCACGATGGCGTCCTTGCTCATGCAGGACAGGAGCGCGCGATCGACGATATAGCGGCCGCGCGCCTGTTCATAATCCTCCGGGGACGCGAAGCGTTCCTTCTGCACCCGCGTTTGGTAGAGCACGTCGGCCATCCGCGCGGCCTTGCCAAGATCCGCCTCCACTTCGACTGTAACGCCGTGCATCTCGGCGTATTGCCGCACGTCGCGCGGCAGCGGCGTAACGTCCGGCGCGACGCAGAGCAGACGGATACCGGGAAATTGGCTCAGCACGTACACAAGCGAGTGGACCGTGCGGCCGTACATCAGATCGCCCACAAGGGCCACGGTCAAATCCTGCACGCGCCCCACCTCCCGCCACACGGTGTAGAGATCAAGCAGCGCCTGCGTCGGATGCTCCCCCGCGCCGTCGCCCGCCGAAAGGACGGGGACGCGACTCACCCGCGCCGCGCGCGCGGCAGCGCCCACCTCGTAATGGCGCAGGACGATGACATCCGCGTAGCCCTCGACGACGCGGATCGTGTCTTCCAGGGTTTCTCCCTTGATCGCCGAGGAGAACTCGCGCGCGTTCTCCGTGCTGATCACCTGCCCCCCCAGGCGCAGCATCGCCGTTTCAAACGAAAGCCGGGTCCGCGTCGAGGGCTCGAAAAACAGCGCCGCCATCACCCTGCCGCTGTGCGTGGCGACGCCGCCTCTGGCCAGCGCCTGCTGCATCCGCGCGGAAGCGGTCAGCAATTGCAGCAGGTCGTCCCTGTCAAACGCTTTTGCGCTGATGACGTGCTTCATGGGCGTTCGCCCTCCTTTTGCAGCAAAACGGCGTCTTCGCCGTCCACTTCGCGCAGTCTGACGCGTATTCTTTCCAATCGCGACGTGGGGATGTTCTTTCCCACGTAATCCGGGCGAATCGGCAATTCGCGGTGTCCGCGGTCGACCAGCACGGCAAGCTGGATGCGCGCCGGCCGCGCGGCGGTCGTGAGGGCGTCGAGCGCTGCGCGCACCGTCCGCCCCGTGTACAGCACGTCATCCACCAGCACAACCTGTTTGCCCGCAATTGCGCCCGCCAGTCCTGCATTCGGCGCGGGCGGCCCTGCACTTCGCACGCGATCGTCCCGAAACGGCGAGGCATCCAGGTCCACGCAGGGAACGGCGTGCCCTTCCATTTGGCGGATGCGCTCGGCAAGCCGCTTCGCGAGATGCCAGCCGCGCGTTTTCACCCCGACGATCGCGACATCGTCAATGCCCGCGGCGCGTTCGATAATCTCGTAAGCGATGCGCGACAGCGCGCGCCGCACTCCGTCCTGATCCAGCAGAACCACCGTCTGTCCCGCCTCCACCACACCATGCGCCTCCTGATCGGAGAATCTGTTGGCAATCCCGCGCCGCGCGAATCTTTCCGGCACACAATAAAAGCCGCCTTCATCCCGGGGGAGAAAGGCAGCTTGGCACACAGGCCGCACTCACAGACAGCCAGCCCATCGCAACAGGCCGCCACACTGATCGATACAGCCGAAAAGGTCCGCTTCCTTGCCAGTCTCACGGGACTTGCTTAAAGGATCGACGATTTCTGACATCATAGCAGACCGTCGGCCGACGGTCAAGCGACGACTGACAGCGGCACGGACGACGCTGCAGGCGCACCACGCCTGTGCCGTCTTGCGGACACGGCAGCATGCAGTTGTCGCGCCGGCATCTCCATGATTAAATGGGATAGTAAAAGGGAGGCGAACACTGTGGCGCACACCTACGGTTCACTGCTGGTTGTCACGGTCATCGCGTTTGCCTCCCCGTGGATCTCCATCCGCCTCTCAAAAGGCTTTGTTCCGGCCATCGTCATCGAAATCCTGCTCGGCATCGCCGTCGGCCCAAGCGGATTCAACATGACATCCACAACACAGTATGTCGGCTTTCTTTCCAATCTCGCATTCTCCTACCTGATGTTCCTATCCGGCATGGAGATCGACTTTGACGTCATTTTGCAACGGACGAACCCGCAGGCGCGCCCGCCTTGGATCAAGGGGCTGTACTTCTTCGCGACCGCGTTCGCGGCGTCCGCCGCCATCGCCTACAGTCTGGCGGGCCTGCACATGATCGTCCATCCCCTGTTTGTCACGTTCATTCTCAGCACTACGTCCATCGGAATCGTCACCCCTGCACTCAAGGAAAAAGGCTGGCTGCTCGTGCCGTTCGGCCAGGAGATCCTCACCTACGCCCTGCTTGCGGACATCGTCTCGCTGATGCTCGTCGCCGCGTACACCACCGCGCACCTGACAGGCAACGCAGCCGCCATCCTGCTCGTGCTGGTGCTGCTGTTCTGTTTCGTGATCGTCCACCGCATCCTCAAGGCGGCGAAGGGCAACCGCATATTCACGTTTGTCGGCAACGCCACCAGCGAACTGGGCCTGCGCGGGGCGTTCGCGCTCATCCTGATCTTCCTTGCCCTGGCTCAATTGCTTGGGACACAGGTCGTAGTGGGCGCTTTTCTCGCCGGGGCCATCATCAGCCTGCTGTCCGACAAGAACAGCGATCTGACGCACAAGCTCAATTCGATTGGCTACGGCTTCCTGCTGCCGATCTTTTTCGTCAACGTCGGACTGACGTTCAATCTCGGCGCACTCGGATCGTCTCCCGTCTTCTGGATCGCGCTTTGCATCATCCTGCTCGGCATGTTTGCCAACAAACTCATCGGCGCCATGGTCTGGATGAAAGGCTTCAGCATGAAAGAACGCGTGGCCGCCGGCGCGCTGCTCGGTTCCCAGCTCAGTCTCACCATCGTCGCCAGCAAGATCGGCCAGCAGATTCACGTGCTGTCCGCCGGTATCGCGAACGGACTGATCCTGCTGGCCATCGTGACATGCCTGATCGCCCCACTTGTCTTCACCCGTATGGTCGGTTCGCAAACAAAGGTGGCCCCATTGTACAGCGAGGCGCTGCCCCCTGATTTTCTTCCGGACGGCTGGATCATCTCCGCGATCGAAGTGCTGTCTCCCGCCTTCCAGCACACGCCGATGCGTAGGCTCCAGTTGCCGCACGACACACTGTTCATTTCAATCGAACGCGGGGACGAGAAGATCGTGCCGCGCGGCCATACGAAACTCGAACAGTTCGACGTTATCCACCTCATGGGGACGCCCCGCTCCATCGAACGCCTGCGCGACCGCTTCACCGCGCGCTAAAATCGCCGCGCAGGCGCCGCAACACCGTCTCCATCGCCGCGGGCCGCGGCGCCGAAAACATCATCCGGCGCCCTGTGCGCGGGTGTGTGAAGCCGAGGCTGCCGGCGTGCAGAGCCTGTCCGGACAGCCCGAGCGGATTTCGCCTGGCGTAGACGGGATCGCCCGCCACCGGGTGGCCGATGGATGCCATGTGCACGCGGATCTGGTGCGTGCGCCCCGTCTCCAGGCGCAGTTCGACAAGGCTGTAAGACAAGAAGCGCTCGCGCACGCAAAAATGGGTCACCGCGCTCCTCCCGAGCCGTTCGGGGACGACCGCCATGCGCAGCCGGTCCCGAGGATCCCGCCCGATGGGCGCGTCGACGGTTCCCCGTTCCGCCCCCGGCACACCGTGAACGATCGCCTCATAGACGCGATCCATGCTGTGCTCCTTGAGCTGATTCGCAAGATCCGTATGGGCCAGGTCATTTTTCGCGATTACAAGCACTCCGCTCGTGTCTTTGTCGATCCGGTGGACAATGCCCGGGCGCATGACGCCGCCTACACCCGAAAGACTGCCGACATGCCCGAGTACGGCCGCGACCAGCGTCCCCGTCGGATGTCCCGGCGCGGGATGGACGACCATCCCCTGCGGCTTGTTCACGACAAGCAGATCGTCGTCTTCGTAAAGCACATCGAGCGGCAATTGTTCTGCGGCCAACCGCGGTGCGACCGGTTCAGGCAACCGCACGGCAACCGACTGCCCTTTGCGAAGCCGGTAACTTGCGCCGCGCTGTTCCCGGCCGTCGACTTCCACCATCCCCCGCCCAATCAGGCGCTGCAGATGGGAACGGGACTGCTTTGCAATGCGCTCGGCAAGGTAACGGTCCAGTCTGACGCCGTCCTCCTCGACGACAATCCGGATGCACTCGTCCTGCGCCGCATTTTTGCCGGCCGACTCCGGCGCCTGTCTTTTTTCATGGTCGATCATGTCCGGTGTGCGTCGCCTCCCCCCCGCGTCCCTTGTCGCCCGTCGCCTCTGTAGCGGCGCGCACATCAGCCGCGACATCCTCCCGCGCGCCCGCGGGTTCGCCTTCTGCCCGCCGGGATTCGGGACGCACGCGCCACGCGCGGATGATCAGATACAATACAGACAGCACGACGGCACTGTCCGCCAGGTTGAACACCGGGTAGCGGATGATCTGTATGTATATATAATCCACCACGTAGCCGCGAAACAGGCGGTCGATCAGATTGCCCGCAGCTCCGCCCAGCAGGGTTCCAAGCGCCACCTGCAACCCGTACTTCCCGCGCGCGTGCCTGCGGTCCACGTAAACGATGACGCCGGCGACAACCAGCGCCACGGCGATCAGCAGCACCCGCTGATTGGGAAACAGACTCCACGCGGCGCCGGGATTTTGCACGTACAACAGTTCGATCACACCACGCCATACGGGAATCGCCTGACCGGGCGCGAGATGCGTGACGACCAGCCACTTCACCCATTGATCCAACGCCGCAACCACCGCCGCAACGATGTACACCATCGGGTACGTCTCCTTTGGGACAGGAGTCTATCGCAAGAATGCCTGTGCCACACATTTTCCTACTAGTGGTTGTTCAAAAAGGGGGCATGGGATAAAGCCCCCTGGATGTCCCGTTTGAACTGTCAAAGGATGTTCAAGCGGGACCGCGGCAAGCCCATTGAGAATTCGGATGCAAGATGCGATAGTGACAGTGGTGATGAAAGGAGTTTTGCCCGTGCGACAGCAGTTGGTCCGCTCGGCAGCCACGGCTGTGCTCTGGATCAGCGTGATCGAAGTCGTCAGCAGTTTTGCGGTCAAACAGCTCTACCACTACGACCTTTCGTTCACGCCCTTTTTCGTCGCTGCGGGTATCCTGGGACTCCTTCTCCTCCTCATTGCTCGCCGATTCTGAAACTGCGGGTTGGTCGCCGCCGTCAGCTCACTTCGGCAGCGGCGCCCAGCTCGTCGAGAATATCCGCGCAGCGCGCGCACACGTCCGCATGGCCTTCCCGGACGCCGATGTCCGTTCGCACATGCCAGCAGCGCTCACACTTCACTCCGCTTGCAGGCGATACGACGACTGCCACATGGTCGGTGCGAAGGGCGCCATCCGGAGCGACCTCTCCCGCTTCATGCAACCGCACTGCAGAAACGATCAGCAGATCTTTCCAGCCTTCCCCCAAGCGATCAACCAGCGCCCTGTCCACATATTCATACAGGTCCACCTGGGCTGCGAGCGACTGCCCGATCCGCTTCTGCTGACGCGCTTCTTCCAATGCCTGGAGCACGTCCTGCCGGATCGCCAATAAGCGCGCGAAACGCTCCGCCAGCGCCTCATCGCGGTAGTGGGCGGGCAGTTCCCGCCATATCGTCTGCTGAATGCTCTCGCAGGCTGCGTCACCGCCGTATTCCCACACTTCATCCGCCGTGAACGTCAGGATCGGCGCAACCAGTCCGGCCAGCGTCAGCAGGCATTCCCGCAACACCGTCTGCACGGCCCGCCGCCTTTTGGCGCCGGGCGGCTCGATGTAAAGCGCATCCTTGGTGACATCCAGGTAGAAACTCGACAGCTCCACCGCGCAAAAGTTCTGCACCGCATGGTACACGACGTGAAATTCATACTGTCTGTACGCCGCGACGCAGCGTTCCTGCACAGCGGCCAGCCGGTCGAGCAGATAGCGGTCCAGTTCCCCCAACTGCTCGTACAATACGGCGTCCGTCGCCTGAAAGTCGGACAGATTGCCCAGCAAAAAACGAAA